>NZ_JBMFGY010000106.1:0-10935 GCF_049977125.1 Acidiphilium sp.
CATGGCGAGGCCCTACCCCTTGCCGGCCGAGACGGGTGCGGTAGCCGCTTCTCTTATTCCGTGTTGTCTTCTTTTCTCTTTCATTTTTCTGGTTTTGCGTTACGTCGGATAAAAATCGATCGAGAGGAAATCGGCATGGCCAAGCCTATCAAGGGATCATCAAAACCATCGGCAAAGGCATCTGCTTCCGGGCAGGCGGATGCCTCATCCACGAAAGTGCAAATGGCTGCTGCCAAGGTTCCTGCGAAAGCCGCGCCGAAACAGCCGGAGAAGCCCCCGGCTAAGCCGATGACCGCGCCGGCAAAACCGAAATTGTCTGTCCAGGAATTGCGGGACAGGGTCGAACAGCTGGAACAAGCATACAGCGCCCTGAAACTGAAGAACAAGGCTGATCGCAAGTCTCTGACCGAAGCCCGCGCCCAGATCAAAACGCTTCAGGCGGAATTGGTAAAATCGAGAGCAGCACCGCCCGTCAGCGAAACCGTAGCGACACCTGAAAATGATCCATCGCCCTCCTCTGCCATTGCGGCGGAGACCGTGGAAGAACCTTCGTCCAAGCCGAAGGCAAATCCCCAGAAAAAGCCGGTCACCAAGCGAAGCAAAATCTAAATCTGACCTGCTGTCGCCTTACCGTGTTGCCTGGATTTCGGCTCGTCCTTCGGCAAGCCATTCGTTGATCTCAAGGTCGGGGTCGATCAGGGCTAGCTACCAACTGTGGCTTGAGCGGTGGATAGGCCCGTGCGTTCAGCCATCAGATCATTTCGATCAACTGTCGAACATAAAAAACTCTGATCGGCCCAAGGTATCTTTCGGTGGAGATCGATTCCAACAGACCGGTCGTAGAAATCTGTCGGAAATTTTACATGTAGCCGAATAGAATCGTAAGAGGGGCGAAAATGTGGGTAACCGTTCATTTTTTCCTTGCACCGATTCGGCGCAGGGGAGTCTCTGTGTCATGTGCCTCCGTCCGTCACCCTTTCCGCATTCAGCGCTCGTGTGGTCCGTTCGGATAATTTTCAACTTCGCGCCCATCAGATACTCCCGTCGTTCTAATCGTCGCATCAGGGTATCGAATCCGATTTCGGTCGCGATGGGAATCCCCCTCGATCAAGAGTCAGCCTCGGAAGGGGTATTATGAGCCGTCGGAGCGCACTGAGAAGTCCGGGCTAGCAAAGACTTGACGATCATCTCGTATCACAGTTCTCAATACACCAGTTAAGACGAGACTAACGAGGGCCAACGCAACATAAACGGCAAAGCCCCGTGCGTACCCAACAGCGCCCATCATCGCAACGACATAACCCAGTATCGGAGGCACTGCGAAGCCGCCCAGCGCGCCGAGTCCACCGACCCAACCGGCTGCGCCGCCAACCGCATGTGGCACATAATTCGGAACCAAACGAAACACGGCGGCATTGTTCACCCCCATACCCGCTCCAACGAGCAATTCACCGATAATTGACATTACGAAACTACTGGAGAGAGTCATAATTGCTGCACCTATGAGTAGGACCAACAAGGAAAGCGCGGCTATCGTCTCACCGCCAAACCTATCAGCCCAACTACCGCCAGGCACACGAATCAATGATGAGAGCAGAGAGAAGCTTGCCGTCAAAAGCACCGCAGTCCAGTGCGTGGTACGGAAAAAGCTCTGCCAATAGATCGGAAACCACGCGGTTAGAGCTAGGAAACCGCCGAAAGTAGTAAAATAGAGGATTACCAGCGGCCATGTGCGCCATTCAGCTGCTGCCTGCCTAAGCGTTTGTAGCGCGCTCGCCTGCGGCAACAGCTCCTGTCCAGCGCGTTCGGCTGCAATCCTGCTTTCGTCACGGGAGAGTCCAGCATGCTGATATTGAAAGAAAGGTGCATTGTAACCGAGTCTGAGATATAATCCGATTCCTACTAAGACGATCGCGAGCGAGACCAGATAGGCCGCCCATAAGCCCAAGAAAACAATCATTAGCGGCAAGATGACGGCGACCAGACCAGGCGAAGTGTTTCCGAACCCAGCATAGGCCGCGAGAGCCCAGCCCTGTTTTTTCCTGGGATACCAGTAAGACACTTGGCCGATGCCAACCGAAAATGTTGCGATGCCACAACCGCCCAGCGCACCAAACAGCAGCAGCAGAGGGTAAAGATTTTGGCCAAGATGATCGGGATAAAATGTCAGCAGCATATAATAGAGACCTCCGATACCAATCACCGAAAGCATTAACAGGATCAGGAACGGCAGCTTGCCACCCGTCGTGTCGACCCAGGCGCCGAAGGGGATGCGTAGGAGCGACCCAGTAAGCATTGGAATAGCAACCAGGAAACCAACCTGCTCGGGGGATAGATGCATCACCTTGACAAAACTATGAGCCGTCGGCCCGAACAGCGAGACGGCCCCGAAGCCAATGAAGAAACCGATCGTGGCACCGAATAGTGCATGGCTCGGGCTGCCGCGCAACGCAGGAAGGTCTTGCAAGCCATTCTTATGTTGGTCTCTCATGAACTAATTTCCTTTAGTTGAGCATCACCAAGGAGGGTGGCAGCGTAGTGCTGAGCAGCGGCGCGCCAAGCTTCTTCACGCAATCGATCGCGGATCAGTTCGCGCACCATCTCGAACGGAAGATCCCGTCCATCTTCACGCTCGTCCAGTCTGAGAACATGGTAGCCGTGCCGAGAGGGAACCGGGACAGGACAAATCGTGCCCGGCGTCATGGCGAGCAGCATGTTTGCAATCTCGGGTGTTACGTCCCGGACGCTCACCTGACCGAGGCAACCACCTTCGGATGCAGTCGGGCAAGTCGAGTATTCACGGGCGAGATCCGAAAATCGAGCAGGCTGGTCGGCGAGTATCGCGCCAATACGCACGGCGATCTGGCGGGCTTGGCGGCGGGCATCCACCGAGGTCATGTCGGCAGCAATTAGGATGTGCGCCGCCTGAAAAAGGCTCGGGCTACGGAACATTTTGGCGCGGTTATCGAACACGGCCTGACACGCCTCATCTGAAATATCGTTGACGCGAACATGGCGCTCGAGAACTTGACGGATAAGGTTTTCCTCCTCTGTCTCGCGCACAGGAGATCCGTTATTATCTGGAACAAGCTCGAGGCGATGCGCTTCTTCGAGCAGCGCCGACCGCAGGCGCAATGCCAGTTCCGCCCGGTGCCAAGCTTCTTTTTGTGTGGCGGCGGGATGGTATTGAAGTTCGCGGGCGATGAGTTCTTCGGACAGAACTGCGGTCATTGCCGCGTCTCCCGCACTACGGACGGCGCCGGATGACGCGTCCGCACGATCTGATAGCCGCGTCGCCCAAGATACCAGACCGGCGCGCTCCATATATGAATCATCCGCGTGAACGGAGAGACTAGGAAGATCGTGAAGCCTAGAAGAATATGCACGCGGTAGATTAGTGGTGTGCCTTTCAAAAGCCGTGCCACATCAGGCTGGAATGTGACCACTCCCTTCACATAGGTCACGAGTTGTTCGAACACCCCGCCCCCCATGTGCTCGGCCGAGATCGGAACAGTGAGCAGACCGAGAGCAAGCTGGCACCAGAGCATGAGCACGATTGCTACATCCCACGCCCTGCTATTGTGTCGAATCCGCGGATCGGTAAGGCGACGGTGGATCAGGATGGTCAGGCCGATGATCGCGATGGCTCCAGCCAAGCCACCGACACCCATTGCCAGTAATTCGTGTTGCGCCGGACTAATCAGCCACGAAATCGCCCAGTCCGGCATAAGGAAGCCGACGAAATGGCCGCCGATTACAATGAGGACGCCGTAATGGAACAGGTTCGAACCCAGCCGTAACCGATCGCGGCGCAACAGTTGTGAGGAATCGCTCTTCCAAGTGTAGGCGCCGTAATCGAAGCGGATCAGACTTCCAACAAGCAGAACGGAGAGACAGATATATGGATATACTCCGAAAAGAGCCGTATTGATCCAGCCGCTCATGATTGACCTCCAGCACATGGAACAATGGGAATAGAAGACGCGGTGAATTGGACCGGTGACTCCGCCCAGTTTGCATCGCGTACATCGGCGGGTTCATCTTCGGGTGAGGCTGAGGTAATGTCTGGCGCAATCTGCGGCGCCAGCGCGATAATGGCATCGAACACCGCAGCATAATCACTCTTACGCTTTGCGAGGCGCCCGGCCAGGGATCTTGCAATCGGACTGATCTCATCAAGCAAACCGCGCGCCTCATTATCTCCGACGACGTCGAGAAATTCCAGAAAAAGGGGAAGAAAGTCTGGCAGTTCGCCCGGTTGCATCTCGAGTCCGTGGTCCTCATATTGCGTCCGCAAATCGACCATTGCCTGCCCTCGATCACGCGATTCACCGTGAACGTGTTCGAAAAGATAGAGCGAGAGCGACCGCGTCTGATCAAACAACTTAACATAGAGTTCCTGCGTATCGAGCAAATCGTCTTTGGCGATACGCTCCGCAAGCGCGGCTAACCTTGGCGCAATATTGCTTGGCAGCGCCGTTGTTTCACGTAATAAAAGCGTAATATCCGCCGCGGCCTCCTGAAGCTGGAGATCCGGGTAAGCTAGAAGCAAGCTAAGAATTTTGAAGATACGCATGTCGGACCTCACACGTTTTCCGGCGCAATCGGCACCGGCCGATGGCTGGGTGTGCCGAATAGACTAGGCTTCGTTATGCCGCCGGAGCAGCCATTACCAAAACTGAAACCGCAACTGCCGCGCAGGTCGAACGCATCCTCACCGGCTTCGCGGTGGGTAGAAGGGATCACAAAACGATCCTCGTAATTGGCGATCGCCATCAGCTGATACATGGCCTCGATCTGTTCGTGAGTCAGGCCAACACGATGGGGGATTGACTCATCGATAACCCCGTCCACCGTCTTGGCACGCATATAGGCCCGCATTGCGAGCATCCGCTCCAGCGCCTGCTCCACTGGCGCCACATCACCGGCTGTCAGAAGATTGGCTAGATACCGCAACGGTATCCGAAGGCTGCGTACGTCAGGCATGCCGTTGCGCTCCGCGATGGCGCCGACACTTGCCGCAGCGGTGATCGGCGAGAGCGGCGGCACATACCAGACCATCGGCAGTGTGCGGTATTCGGGATGAAGTGGGAACGCGACCTTCCACTCCATTGCGAGTTTCCAGACCGGGGAGCGGCGCGCCGCCACCAACCAGTTTTCCGGCACACCATCGGCGCGCGCCTGGCGGATCACTTCCGGATCGTTCGGATCGAGGAAGATCGACATTTGGCTTTCATACAAATCTTGGGGCTCGGGGACACTGGCGGCCTCCTCGATCCGGTCGGCATCGTAGAGCACCACACCGAGATTGCGGATGCGGCCCACGCAAGTCTCCGAGCATACCGTGGGTTCACCGGCCTCAATGCGAGGATAGCAAAAAATACATTTTTCGGATTTGCCTGACTTCCAGTTGTAATAGATCTTTTTGTATGGACAACCTGATATACACATGCGCCAACCACGGCACTTGTCTTGGTCAATTAGCACGATACCATCCTCGTCGCGCTTATAGATAGCTCCAGATGGACAGGCAGCAACACAGGTAGGATTCAGGCAGTGCTCGCACAATCGTGGCAGATACATCATAAAGGTGTTTTCGAACTGACCGTAGATTTCCTTTTGGATGCCCTCGAAATTCGAATCAGCACTGCGCTTCTCGAATTCACCGCCCAAGATTTCCTCCCAGTTTGGACCACGCTCGATCTTTTCTATCCGCTCGCCACTGATCAGCGAGCGTGGCCGAGCAGTCGGGGCAGTCTGCATTTCTGGCGCGGATTGAAGATGTTCGTAGTCGAAGGTGAAAGGCTCGTAGTAATCGTCTATCTCAGGGAGGTCTGGATTGGCAAAAATATTGGCTAACACTCGCCATTTCGCGCCGATACGAGGCTGGATTGTACCATCGGGCAAGCGCCGCCAGCCGCCGTTCCAACGCTTCTGATTCTCCCATTCGCGCGGAAAGCCGACGCCGGGTTTAGTTTCGACATTGTTGAACCACGCGTATTCAACACCTTCGCGAGAAGTCCAGACATTCTTGCATGTCACTGAACAGGTGTGGCAGCCGATGCATTTGTCGAGATTCAAAACCATCGCCACCTGGGCGCGGATCTTCACGATACAGTCTCCCTTCTTGCGACTTCGAGGGGTTGATCGAGCCAGTCCACCTCGTCGAGTTTGCGGACAATGACGAACTCGTCACGATTTGAGCCGACAGGGCCGTAATAGTTGAAGCCATAGGCGAGTTGACCGTAGCCGCCGATCATATGAGTCGGCTTCAGGACGGTTCGCGTCACCGAATTGTGGATGCCGCCGCGCTGTCCCGTGAGTTTGGAGCCGGGGGTATTTACGGTCTTTTCCTGAGCATGATACATGAGAGTCATGCCTTCCGGCACGCGCTGGGACACCACGGCGCGGGCAACCAGAGCTCCATTCGCGTTGTAGGCTTCGATCCAATCGTTATCGACGATGCCTACGGTTTTCGCGTCGATTTCACTGATCCAGACCACCGGTCCACCGCGATTAAGCGTCAACATTAGGAGGTTATCGGTATAGGTGCTGTGGATGCCCCATTTCTGATGCGGCGTAATGAAATTGAGCACGAGATCTTTGCCGTTGGCGTTGCGCTCTTCGATCATCGGACTGATGCTACGGGTGTCGATCGGGGGCCGCCAAACACAGAGGCCCTCGCCGAAAGCGCGCATCCAGAGATGGTCCTGGTAGATCTGTTGACGTCCAGTCAGAGTTCGCCATGGGATCAGCTCATGCACGTTGGTGTAACCGGCGTTGTAACTGACATGCTCGCTTTCGACCCCAGACCAAATCGGTGAAGAAATGATTTTGCGCGGCTGCGCCTGAATGTCGCGGAAACGGATTTTTTCATCCTCGCGTGCGTTGGCTAGGTGAACGTGTTCCCGACCGGTATGAACCGTCAACGCCTCCCACGCCTTAACTGCAACCGCACCATTGGTTTCGGGTGCCAGCATCATGATCGTCTCAGCTGCGTCGATATCGGTTTCAATTCGCGGCCGGCCGGCCGCCATACCTTCGCTTACGGTTCCATTCAGGTGACCAAGAGAATCAACTTCCTCCTGTGTGTTCCAGTTCAGTCCTTTGCCGCCATTTCCAAATTTGTCGAGCAGAGGCCCGAGGGAGGTAAAGGCTCGGTAGACATTCGGATAATCGCGCTCGACTAGACTCACTTCCGGCATTGTCAGGCCTGGAACCGGCCGGCCATCTCCGCGCGTCCAGTCGCTCACACCGAAAGGTTGAGCGAGTTCGCCAGGCGTATCGTGCATCATCGGTGCGAGCACTACATCGCGTTCGCGCCCGAGCACTTCGGGTGCGATACGCGAAAACGCTTCTGCTATTCCCTTGTAGATATCCCAATCGCTGCGTGACTCCCAGGCAGGATCAACCGCCGCGGACAGCGGGTGGATAAAGGGGTGCATGTCCGATGTATTGAGGTCGTTTTTCTCATACCAAGTCGCCGTAGGTAAAACGATGTCGGAATGCAATGCGGTGGTAGACATCCGGAAATCCAGCGTTATCAGAAGGTCCAGTTTTCCCTCTGGCGCCTTGTTGTGCCAGATTATATCGCGCGGTTTCGTGCCACTACCCCGTGTTCCGATATCCTTACCCTGGACGCCATGAGATGTTCCGAGTAGATGTTTCAGAAAATATTCGTGGCCTTTTCCCGAAGCACCCAAAAGATTCGAGCGCCAGACGAATAGATTGCGCGGCCAGTTGTCCGGATGGTCAAGATCCTGACTAGCGAACTGCAAGTCACCACTCGCGAGTTGCCCAGCGACATAGTCAGGCACGGGCTGGCCCGTTGCTTCGGCAGCGGCAGCGAGGTCAAGCGGGTTGGCACGAAGCTGCGGCGCGCTGGGCAGCCAGCCCAGTCGTTCCGCACGAAGATTATAATCCATAAGCGCGCCCGACCAATCGCCTTCCGGTGCCGTCGGTGACAGTAGATCGCTTATTTCAAGCGTCTCGTACCGCCACTGATCGGTATGCGCGTAAAAAAACGAAGTTCCGGCCATCTGGCGCGCGGGCCGCTGCCAGTCGAGAGCGAACGCGAGCGGCAACCAGCCAGTCTGCGGACGCAGCTTTTCCTGCCCAACATAATGCGACCAACCGCCACCCGATTGGCCAACACAACCGCAAAGCACGAGCAGATTGATTATCGCTCGATAGCTCATGTCCATGTGATACCAGTGGTTCAACCCCGCCCCGAGGATCACCATTGATTTACCGTGCGTCTTGGCCGCATTCTCAGCAAATCCGCGTGCGACCTCAATCACCCGATCGCGGGGCACACCCGTGATGTTCTCCTGCCAAGCAGGCGTGTAGGGTACGTCGTCATCGTAGCTTGTCGCCACGTTCGTGCCACCGAAACCCCGATCGAGCCCGTAGTTGGCTGCAAGCAGATCAAATACGGTCGTGACGAGCATTTCGCCTTCAACCCCCGCGATTCTGCGGATCGGCAATCGGCGAGCAAGGACATCCTGATGATCCGTGCCCGAGACATGTGCATTCCTGGAACTGCCAAAATAAGGAAACGCAACTTCCTCAAATCCGTCCGCCGCGCCGGCGGCTGAAAGTGCAAGGCGCACATTGGTTCCGTCACTGCTTTTTTCCTCAAGGTTCCAGCGGCCGTCTTCGCCCCAACGGAATCCCAACGTGCCATGCGGTGCCACGAGGTGACCGGTTCGTTCGTCAAATGCAAGTGTTTTCCATTCTGGATTATTGGCCTCGCCGAGTGCGCCTACGACATCTGATGCACGCAGTAACCGCTCGGGCACCAGATGCGCGCCCTGCCGAACTAAGCGAACGAGGAAAGGCAGGTCGGAATACCGGCGACAATAATCGGTGAAATAAGGATCGGCGTTATCGATATGGAATTCCCGAAGCACGACATGGCCTAACGCCAGGCCCAAAGCGGCATCGGTACCTTGTTTTGGGTGGAGCCATAGATCTGCGAATTTCGATGCCTCACTGTAATCCGGTGAAACAACGACACTTTTGGTGCCACGATACCGCGATTCTGTATAAAAATGCGCGTCCGGTGTGCGGGTCTGCGGAACATTGGAACCCCAGAGGATGACATAGCCGGCGTTGAACCAATCGGCACTCTCCGGAACGTCAGTCTGCTCTCCCCAAGTCTGCGGTGAGGCTGGAGGCAGGTCACAATACCAATCGTAGAAGCTGAGGTTGACACCACCAATCAACGAGAGATAGCGTGAACCAGCCGCATATGACACCATCGACATCGCTGGAATCGGCGAGAAACCGAATATCCGATCCGGCCCGTAACGACGGATAGTGTAGGCATTCGCGGCCGCAATGAGTTCATTCGCCTCATCCCAAGTGACGCGGACGAAGCCGCCCTTGCCGCGTACGAGTTGGAAATCGCGACGCGCAACTTCGTCGTCCATGATCGAGGCCCAAGCGGCGACCGGCGGAAGGTTTTGGCGCGCGGCACGCCAGCGACGGATCAACCGGCCACGAACCATCGGATGCTTTAGGCGATTGCCGCTATAGAGATACCAGGAATAGCTCGCTCCTCGCTGGCAGCCTCTCGGCTCGTGATTCGGCATGTCCGGTCGCGTCCGCGGATAGTCGGTCTGCTGGGTCTCCCACGTAACGATACCGCCCTTGACATAGATCTTCCATGAGCATGAACCCGTACAATTCACGCCATGAGTGGAGCGAACGATTTTGTCATGCTGCCATCGTCCGCGATAAGCATCTTCCCATGTGCGGTCCTCACGCGTAGTGATCCCATGTCCATCGGCGAAGGTCTCGGGTTTACGGCGAAAAAACGTCATGCGATCAAGAAAGTAACTCATGGCTGGAGCCTCCAAGACAGCTTGCGGAAACGGCGTGCGGCACCCTGTCGGTAGACTAGTCGGACTCGTATCGACATCTCGGGCGAGCTCCGCGATATGTATCGTGAAACGATATAAGCGGGACCAACCGTAAGCGTCGTTGATCTATATCAACATGCACAAAGCAATCGCCGATTGATCGCCGTACGAGGTAGGGGAAGTAGGGACAAAATCGGGAAATCATCGCGTGCGAGGTGGCAACCACGGCAAACTCCGCCGTCATGCGGGCGTATACGCAGCCAACGATAAAGATTTCGTTCTCAGCTGCGATCAGCGGCTAACACTGTGCTATCTACGAGGCAACAAGCGTGCCAGCACTAATAATTTGGACTTCAATCAGGACCATCGGTAACAAAGAGAGGATGGTAGCAAACAGCGCGAATACCGACAACGGCACCAGTCGCCGGGTAATAAAAGTCTCCCAGACTGAGATAGCGATGGGTTTTTTGCTCGCGGTTCGATATGGCCCATCTCGCAGTTAGGAAATGAGGAATTCGGCTGATTATATCGTTCACCGGTGATTCCCAGTGGTCTACGAAAATGCAATAGGACATTTCATGGCCCAGCCGAACCTAACTGATCGGGATTACCGGACCCTTGCTGCGTTCCGCTATGCGCTGCGGCAATTTCTGGCCTTCAGTGAAACCGCTGCGCGCGTCGCTG
The DNA here is from genome assembly GCF_049977125.1 of Acidiphilium sp. Taxonomy (NCBI): domain Bacteria; kingdom Pseudomonadati; phylum Pseudomonadota; class Alphaproteobacteria; order Acetobacterales; family Acidocellaceae; genus Acidiphilium; species Acidiphilium sp. The sequence continues at coordinate 10,551 of NZ_JBMFGY010000106.1, forward strand.
GGCTGACGCCACGCTATCATCAGGCACTTCTGGGCATTAAGAATGCACAGAACGCCGGTAGTGCGAGCATCGCAGACCTGGCAGACTTCCTTATCCTGCATCACAACAGCACGGTAGAGTTAGTAAATCGGCTAGTTCGTGCTGGTTACGTGACACGTGCCGCCGACAAGCTCGATGGTCGGCGGGTACTGTTGAGCTTGACCGAACTGGGAGAAGAACGGCTGGCGGCATTATCAAGCATCCATCTCGCTGAAATCGAGCGCATCGGACCCGAGTTGAGACGCCTGTTGTCCGAGATTACACCAGCGGAAAACCCGAAAAGTCCCTAAACTGAAGTTTTTACTTCAGAATGACCTGAACATGGCGGACCGCATCGCGTAGCGCG
>NZ_JBMFGY010000107.1:0-10606 GCF_049977125.1 Acidiphilium sp.
GGAGGCCGTGCGTCCATGCGCGGGGAGGAAGCCGGATGACGACACGCGCGCTCGACGGGTTGAAAATCATCGATCTCACCCGTGTTCTCGGGGGTCCCTACTGCACCATGATCCTCGCCGATCACGGCGCCGAGGTGATCAAGATCGAGCCGCCGCAGGGCGACGAGGTGCGCGACTGGGGCCCGCCGTTTCTCACCCGCGCGGATGGCACGCGTGATGCCAGCTATTATCTCGGCGCCAATCGCGGCAAGCGGGCGATGAGCCTTGATCTGGCGCGGCCGGAGGGGCGCGCCGTGCTGCTGCGCCTGCTCGACGGGGCGGATGTGCTGATCGAGAATTTCAAGCCCGGCAGTCTGGAGGCCTGGGGCATCGGCTATCCGGTGCTGAGCGCGCGGTTGCCGCGGCTGATCCATTGCCGGATCTCAGGCTTCGGCGCGGACGGGCCGCTGGGCGGTCTGCCCGGCTACGATGCCGTGGTGCAGGCGATGACCGGGTTGATGACGATCAACGGCGATCCGGCGCAGGGGCCGGTGCGGATCGGCACGCCGGTCGTTGATCTCGGCACCGGGCTGTATGCGGCGCTGGGCATCATGATGGCGGTTTATGAGCGCGCGCGCTCGGGACTTGGGCAATTCATCGATATGACGCTGCATGACACCGCCCTGGCGCTGCTGCACCCGGCCGGGGCGAATTATCTGTTGTCCGGGCGGCGCCCGGTCGCGACCGGCAACGCGCATCCGAATATCGCGCCGTATGAGGTGTTTCCGACCGCGACCTGCGATATTTTCATCGCGGGCGGCAATGACGGGCAGTTCCGCAAGCTCTGCGCCCTGCTCGACCGGCCCGATCTGGCGGCAGACCCGGATTTCGCGACCAATGCCGATCGGCTCGGCCATCGGGACGCGCTGCGCGCGGCGCTGATCGAGGCGCTCGCGCCGCATGACGGTGCGGCGATCGCGGTGCGGCTGATCGCCGCCGGCGTGCCGGCCGGGGCGGTGCAGGCGGTCGATACCGCGATCGACAGCGCGCATGCCCGCCATCGCGCCATGGTGGTGTCCTGCGATGGGATCGAGACGCTGGGCACGCCGATCAAATTGTCGCGCACGCCGGGCGGGCCGCGCCGCGCGCCGCCGCGCTTCGCCCAGGATCAGGACGCGATTCTGCGCGATCATGGCTATGACGCGGCCGACATCGCGGCGCTCGCGGCCGGGGGTGTGATCCGGCGGACCCGGCGGTAGTCCGGCGGCGCAAGGCACACAGGGATGGGTGAGGGCAGCGGGTTGATCGAGCGCGGGAGTGCGGCGTTCCGGCGGACCAATCTGGCGATGTTCGCCGCCGGGTTTGCGACGTTCGCGCTGATGTATTGCGTGCAGCCGCTGTTGCCGGTGTTTGCCCGCGATTTCAGGGTGACGCCGGTGGTGGCGAGTTTTGCGCTGTCGGCGACCACGTTCACGCTGGCGGGGGCGCTGCTGGTGGCCAGCGCGCTCTCGGAGGCGTGGGGCCGCAAGGCGATCATGGCCGGCTCGATCATCGGCGCGGCGGTGCTGACCATGGTTTCGGCGGCGATGCCGCATTGGGGGGCGTTTCTGGTGGTGCGCGCCGCGATCGGGCTGGTGCTTTCGGGCCTGCCGGCGGTGGCGATGGGGTATCTGGCCGAGGAGATGCATCCGCGCTCGGTCGGTCTGGCGATGGGGTTGTATGTCGGGGGCAGCGGGTTCGGCGGCATGACCGGGCGGTTGCTGACCGGGGTGCTGGCCGATGCGATCGGCTGGCGCTGGGCGATTGTGGTGATCGGGGCGATCGGGTTGGTCTCGGGGCTGGTGTTCGCCGCGCGGCTGCCGCCATCGCGCCATTTCAGCCGCCGCAGCCTGGCGATCGGTTCGTTGCTGCGGGGCTATCGCGCGCATCTCGCGGACCCGGTGCTGCGGTTGCTGTATGCCGAGGCGTTTCTGATCATGGGCGCGTTCGTGACGGTGTATAATTATATCACGTTCCGCCTGCTGGCGCCGCCGTTCGCGCTGTCGCAGACGGTCGTTGGGTTCATTTTCGCGGTCTATCTGGTCGGGGTCGTGAGCTCGGCGTGGATGGGGCATCTGGCGAGCCGGTTCGGCCGGGCGCGGATGCTGCCGCTGGGCATCGCGATCGAGCTGCTCGGCGCGGTCATCACGTTGTCGGGGTCGGTGGCGGTCATTGTGGTCGGGATCGCGCTGGTGACGTTCGGATTTTTCGCCAGCCATTCGGTGGCGAGCTCCTGGGTCGGTGCGCAGGCGCGCGGGGCGCGGGCGCAGGCGGCGGCGTTGTATTTATTCCTTTACTATCTTGGATCAAGCGTGGCAGGGTCGCTCGGCGGATTGGCCTGGAGTTTCGCCGGCTGGAGCGGCGTGGTCGCGATGATCGGGGGGATGCTTGCGGTCGGGATGGGTCTGACCCGCCGGCTGGCGATCTTGCCATCGCGCGTGCAGGAGATCATTTAGGGTTGATGGTCAGTAGATATAGCAACGAATTCGAGCGTTCCTGATGGATGGCGGGTCCGATCACCGGCAGATCACCATCCATACCCCGGCTGATTTCGCGCCGATGCGCGCGGCCGGGGCGCTGGCTGCCGAGGTGCTCGACATGGTGGGCGCGCATGTGCGCCCCGGCATCACCACCGGCGAGATCGATGCGATCTGTCATGAGTATATCGTGGCGCGTGATGCGATCCCGGCGCCGCTGAATTATCGCGGGTTTCCGAAATCGACCTGCATCTCGATCAATCATGTGGTGTGCCACGGGATTCCGGGCGACCGGGTGCTGATGGAGGGCGATGCGCTGAACATCGACATCACCGTGATCCTGAACGGCTGGCACGGTGATTCCAGCCGGATGTATGTGGCTGGCACCGCCTCGACCAAGGTGAAGCGGCTGATCGAGGTCACGTATGAATCGCTGCTGCGCGGCATCGCCCAGGCGCGGCCGGGCAATCATTTCGGCGATATTGGCCATGCCATTCAATCCTATGTCGAGGGGCAGCGCTTCACGGTGGTGCGCGATTTCTGCGGCCACGGCATCGGGCGGCGCTTCCATGAGCCGCCGAATGTGCTGCATTTCGGCCGCAAGGGCGACGGGCCGGTGCTGAAACCGGGGATGTTCTTCACGATCGAGCCGATGGTCAATGCCGGGCGGCCGGAGGTGAAGATCCTGGATGACGGGTGGACGGCGGTGACGCGGGATCGCAGCCTGTCCGCGCAGTTCGAGCATATGATCGGGATTACCGCGACCGGGTGCGAGGTGTTCACCCTCGCGGCCGGGGAGAATATTCCGACCAGCTGATCGGCTTTCCAAATTCATGCGGATATGACAATCTAAGCGTGTGCGAAAACCGCTGAACACGCGACCGTCGTCATCGGACGAATTACCCCTCGATGGACCGGCGCCGCCTGAAGCGGCGGGGGCCGACGCTGATCTCCATGGCGCGGCGGGGCATCGCGCCCGGTTGCGCGCGCGGTTGCTGAAGGCGGGGCCGGAATCGCTGGCCGATCATGAAGTGCTTGAAATGGTGCTGTTTCTTGCGCTGCCGCGGCGTGATACCAAGCCGATCGCGCGTGATCTGGTGAACCGGTTCGGGTCCTATGCGCAGGCGATCGCGGCACCGGTGCCGGCGCTTCTGGCGGTTGAGGGGCTTGGCGAGGCCGGGACCGCGGCGCTGAAAATCGTGCAGGCGGCGGCGCTGCGCCTGGTCAAGGCCGAGGTGATCTATCGCCCGGTGCTCAACCATTGGGACCGGCTGATCGAATACCTCACCGCCGTGCTGGCGCGCGAGCGGGTTGAACAGGCGCGGGTGCTCTATCTTGATAATCGCAACCGCCTGATCGCTGACGAGGTGCAGAGCCAGGGCACCATCAATCACACGTCGATCTATCCGCGCGAACTGGTCAAGCGGGCGCTGGAGCATCACGCGACCGCGTTTATTCTGGTGCATAACCACCCGAGTGGCGACCCGACACCCTCGCAGGAGGATATCGCGATGACGCGCGAGATCAAGCAGGCGGCGATGACTCTGTCGATCGTGCTGCATGACCATGTGATCATCGGCAATGGCAAATGGGTCAGTCTGAAGCGGTTGGGCCTGCTATGAGCCCCAGCCGGTCAGCACGCCGAGATGCAGCCGTGTCCGCAGGCGTCCGGCCGGACTCAGCGCGGCCAGCGCCATCGGGAACAACAGGCGCGGGACCGTGCGGCGGGAGCGGGCGATGGTTGCGTTGGTCTCGCCGGCGTCGCGCAGGTCGCGCAGGAGCGCGGCGGGATCGGCATAGTCGAAATCGATCACCTCGCGCTCGGCGATCGGCAGGGCAAATCCGGCGCGACCGAGCAGCGCCGCGCAATCGGCCAGATCGGGAAACGGCGATACCCGCGGCGAGGCGCCGCCGGTGAGTGCTGCCTCCGCCTCGATCAGGGCGGTGCGAAGCTCGTCGAGCGTACCGAGCAGCGGCAGGCTGGCGAGGAACAGCCCCTCCGGCTTCAGGCTGCGGCGCAGCTGGATCAGCGCGCCCGGCAGGTCGTTGACCCAGTGCAGCGCGAGATGCGCGACGATCAGATCGAAGCGGCCGGTGCCGAACGGCAGGGCTTCCTCGTCGGCGGCGACGGCGAGGCCGCCGCACGCTGAAGCCATGGCCGGGGACAGGTCGGTCGAGACCACCGCGAGGCCGCGCGCGCGCAACAGCGGCGCCACCACCCCCCGGCCCCCGACATCGAGCGCGGTGGCGAAGGAGCGGCCGGTGTCGTCGAGCCGGTCGAGCACGCGCGCGGCGAGATCGTCCAGCACCGGGCGCAGGCGCGCCAGACGCGGCGCCGCGCGGTCGCGGTGGCGGATGACGGCGGCGCGATCGAAAATCACCATGGCGCTCATGGCGGTGCTTGTGGCGCAGACGCGGTGGCGCGGAAACCCCCGCCGATGCTGAAAACCATGGTGCGCGCCGCGCTCGATGTGGTTCTGCCGGCGCATTGCCTGTCGTGCAACGAGCCGGTCGGCGGCAAGGGGCTGCTTTGCGGCGATTGCTTCGCGGCGGCGGAATTCATCACCGCGCCATTTTGCGGCCATTGCGGCCTGCCGCTCGCCGAGCCGGCGCCGCTCTGCACGGCGTGCGACTGGGACCCGCCGCGCTACCGCGCCGCGCGCGCCGCATTGCGCTACGGCCCCGCCGCCAAACGGCTGATCCTGCCGTTCAAATATGCCGACCGCCCTGAAGCCGCCGCCGGGCTTGCGGCACTGCTGCTGCGCCCCGGCGCCGAATTGCTGGCGCGCGCCGAGGTTCTGGTGCCGGTGCCGCTGCACCGGCGCCGCCTCGCCCAGCGCGGCTATAACCAGGCCGGTGAACTCGCCCGCGCGCTGGGCAGGCGCACCGGCACGCCGGTCCTGATCGATGGGTTGATCCGCACGCGCGCGACCCGACCGCTCGCCGAGCTCGACCAGCACGAGCGCGAGATGGCGCTGCGCGGTGCCATTGCGGTGCGCCCGTCGCGGCAGGCGGGGCTGGCGGGGCGGAGCGTGCTGCTGATCGACGACATCCTGACCTCCGGGGCGACGGCCTCGGCCTGTGCCGAAGCCCTCTATGACGCCGGGGCGGCCGCAGTCGATGTGCTGGCGCTGGCGCGGGTGGCCGATCACGCGGAGACCTGAAAACCCTTGCGCTGTGGCGATGCTGGTTTATGTGAAACCTCCATGCCCAAGATCGAAATCTATACCCAGATGTTCTGTCCCTATTGCAGCCGCGCGGTGCGGGTGCTGCGCGAGAAGGGCGTGGCGTTCACCGAGATTGACGCGCCGCATGGCTCGGCCGCCCGGCGGGAGGCGACCGCGCGGTCCAACGGCGGCACCACCATGCCGCAGATTTTCATCGATGATCGCGCGATCGGCGGGTGCGATGAGCTTCTCGCGCTCGACCGCGCCGGCCGGCTGGACCCGCTGCTGACGCCATGATCCATTATCAGCTGCAATGCGCGTCCGGCCATGAATTCGACGGCTGGTTCAACAGCAGCGCCAGTTTCGATGACCAGGCCGCGCGGCATCTGCTGGAATGTCCGCGCTGTGGTGGCCATGAGGTGGAACGCGCGATCATGGCGCCGCGCATCGGCGGCAAGGCGTCACCCGCCGAAGTGCCGGCGGTGATCGAGGCGGGGCCGCCGGTCGCGGCGGATACCGCCATCGCCGGGCCGATGCCGGCGGCGCTGCGCGCGATATTTGCGCGGATGCGGCGCGAGGTCGAGGCGCGCTGCGATTACGTCGGCGGTGCGTTCGCCGAGGAGGCGCGGCGAATCCATGAGGGCGCGGCGCCGGCGCGCGGCATTTATGGCGAGGCCACGCCGGATGAAGCCGAGGCGCTGGCCGAGGACGGGATCGATATTGCGCGCATCCCCTGGGTGCCGCTGGCGGAGGGTTGAGCGGTGAGCGGGACCCTGACCGGGTATTTCGCGCTCGACGGCGTGGCGCCGCGGGTCGACCCGCAGGCCTGGGTGGCCCCCGGCGCGGTGCTGATCGGCGCGGTTTCGCTCGCGGCGGCGGCCAGTGTCTGGTTCAACTGCACCCTGCGCGCGGATAACAACAGCATCACCATCGGCGCGCGCAGCAACATCCAGGACGGCACGGTGATCCATGTCAATGCCGGTCAGGATTTCGCGGCGCGGATCGGTGCCGATGTCACCGTGGGTCATGCCGCGATCATTCACGCCTGCACCCTGGCGGATGGCGCCTTCGTCGGTATGGGGGCGATCGTGCTGGATGGCGCGGTGATCGAGGCGGGTGGCATGCTGGCGGCGCATTCGACATTGACGCCCGGCAAGCGGATCGGGCCGAACGAATTATGGATGGGCTCGCCGGCGAAGCTGGTGCGGGTGATGGGCGCGGCCGAAGCCGCCCTGCGCGCGGCGACGGTGCCGCATTATGTCGCGCTGGCCGCGCGTTATCGGGCGGGGCTCAGGGCTTTGTGATCTGGCGGCCGGCGGCATCGTTCCGACATCTGGTCCGGCGGTTTGGCCGATATGTCATGAGGGGAGGGTGCGATGCTGAAAGCGGTGATGATCGCGGCGCTGTCGCTGATGCTGGCCGGTTGCGCGCTGGAGCGGCCGGCGCCTTCGGTCGGGTATTTGCCGGCGGATAGCTTTGGCGGCGCGATCATCGGCGAGGACCCGGCGATCGCCGCGACCAATGCGGCGACCTATGCGTTCGCGCATCCTGGCGCGATGCGCGGGCATCCGGCGAAAATGGCGCTGGCGATCGCGGCGCTCGATGCGATGGCCGGCCAGTTCGCCACGGGTGGTCGCTGGATCGGGATGAATCCGCTGGCCAAGCAGGAGATGTTGCGGGCGCGGTCCCGCGTGCGGCGGATTCTGGCGATCGCACCCGGCACGCCGTCCCAAACCGTGGTGGATGCGATGGTCGGGGCGGCGCGGCAGTTGCGGCGCGGCAATCGCGCGGGCGCGCTGGAGGCGCTCGCCAGCGCCGGATCGGCGCGGCCCCCGGCGGCGATTCTGGCGCTGCTGGCCGATTTTCCGCCGGTGCCGCTCGCCAATCGGGCGACGCGTTTCGCCAGCCCATATCTTTACCCCGGCGGCATGGCCGGGGGTGGTTTCAGGTTCTGACCGGCTCGAACCGGTAGGGTGAGGCGCTGGTGGTCGAAACATCCAGGGTGAGGCGGTGCGCCAGCGGCGGGAAGGCGCGTGAGCGGCAATCCTGCCGGTCGCACAGCCGGCAGGACAGGCCGATGCCGATGGTGGCGTTGGCGATGGCGATGCCGTCGGCATAGACGAAATCACCGGCGCGGTTGATCTCGCAGCCCATGGCCACCACGCGCGTCGCCGGCGGCTCACCCCAGCGCGCCGGGGTGGCGATGATGGTGCGGGCGAAACAGAGATAGGTCGCGCCATCCGGCAATTGCGCCACCTGGACCTGGACCGTGCCGGGGGCGGCGAAGGCGGAATAGACCACCCAGCGCGGGCAGTTGCCGCCGAACCGCGCGAAGGGGAAGCCGGCCGCCGAGAAGCGCTTGGACACGTTGCCCGCCGGATCGACCCGCAGAAAGAACAGCGGCACGCCGCGCGCGCCGTTGCGTTGCAGGGTCGAGAGCCGGTGGCAGGCCTGTTCGAACGAGACGCCGAACCGCATGGCCAGATGCTCGACATCGTGACGCAAGGCGGCGGCGGCTTCGAGAAACGGCGCGTAGGGCATCAGCACGGCGCCGGCGAAATAGTTGATCAGGCCGATGCGCAGCAATTCCCCGGCGTCACGCGTGGTCATGGCGGCCTGTTTGACGATCGGTTCGATCAGGTCGCGGGCTTCCAGCAGGCCGAGTTGAAACGCCATCTGAAAGCCGCGGCTCTCACGCGGGAGGGTTTCCGACAGGCGCAGATGGCGCGCGGCGGGGTCGTAGACGCGCAGCGCGCCGGGCAGGGGGCCGACCGAGACGACCAGGCCGTGCTTGTGGCGCAGGCGCTCGGCCAGCGCGTGGTTCATGCCCAGCGTGGCGGCGGGCAGTTCGGCGCCCATTGCCTCCGCGGCGGCTTCGAGCTCGGGGAAATGATTGGCATGGTCGTGGAAGAAATCGCGCACCTCCTCGTTCGGCAGCAGGATTCGGCGCCCGGAGGGCAGGGTGATGCCGCCGGTTTCCTCGCGCACCGCCTGAAACGCCCGGTACAGGCCCAGCACCGCCTGGGCCGCCGCCGGCGCCGAGGCGGCGAGGATCTGGGATTCGGCATCGGGCACCGGGTCGGTGCCGAGCAAGGGATCGGCGAAGGTTTCGCGCAGCGCCTGCTCGATCTGGCGTTCATCCGAGCCGGACAGGGCGGCCAGATCGACCTGGAGGATCTCGGTCAGCTTGATCAGAAGCGTCGCGGTGACGCCGCGCTGATCATGCTCGATCAGATTGAGATAGGAGGTGGAGATGCCCAGACGTGTCGCGAGTTTTTGCTGGGTCATGCCCTGTTCCTGGCGCAGGCGACGCACGATACGGCCGATCAGCGGGTTGGACACGGGGGATTTGCCTCGAATCGGGGGTTGATGTTTTCAAGATTTACAGCTTGTAAAACTTTACAGTCAATCTGGCCACTTGTTTCGGTGTTTCATGCCAAGAAACCGCGTGACTTTCGCGGGTGCAGCGTAAATAATCCACTCACGACGAAACAGTCATTTCATCATACGGACGCACGGCGCCAGGAGACCAGAATGTCACATTTCCCCACCCCCCCCCAGGCTCCCGAAGGTTTGCCGGGTGGTTTCGCCACCCCGCCGGATCGGTTCGCGGGAATCCGGCGTGACTATACGATCGCGGATGTCGAGAGATTGTCGGGCAATTTCCGGGTGCGGCATACGTTGGCGGAAATGGGGGCGAATCGTCTGTGGTCGCTGCTCAAGACCGAGCCTTATGTCAACACGCTCGGCGCGCTCACCGGCAATCAGGCGATGCAGCAGGTCAAGGCGGGGCTGAAGGCGATTTATCTGTCGGGCTGGCAGGTGGCGGCCGATGCGAACAACGCCGGCGAGATGTATCCCGACCAGTCGCTCTATCCGGTGAGCTCGGTGCCGCAGGTGGTCAGCCGGATCAACGCGACGCTGCGCCGCGCCGATCAGATCGCGCGGATGGAGGGCGACACGCAATCCTACTGGATGGCGCCGATCATCGCGGATGCCGAGGCCGGGTTCGGCGGCGCGCTGAATGCCTATGAGTTGATGAAGGCGATGATCGCGGCGGGTGCGGCCGGGGTGCATTTCGAGGATCAGCTGGCGTCGGAAAAGAAATGCGGCCATCTCGGCGGCAAGGTGCTGGTGCCGATTTCACAGCATATCCGCACGCTGAACGCGGCACGGCTTGCCGCGGATGTCGAGGGTGTGGCCACCGTGCTGCTGTGCCGCACCGACAGCCATGCGGCGCAATTGCTGACCGCCGATGTCGATGAGCGGGATCGTCCGTTCCTGACCGGCGAGCGCACGCCGGAAGGGTTCTACCGGATCAAGCCGGGTCTCGGCGTTGAATACGCGATTGCGCGCAGCCTGGCGTATGCGCCCTATGCCGATCTGCTCTGGTGGGAGACCTCCGAGCCGAACCTTGAGGAGGCGAAGCAATTCGCCGATGCCATTCATGCCCAGTTCCCCGGCAAGATGCTGGCGTATAACTGCTCGCCCAGCTTCAACTGGAAGAAGAAACTGAGCCCGGAAAAGATCGCGACCTTCCAGCAAGAGATCGCGGCGATGGGCTATAAGTTCCAGTTTGTGACCCTTGCCGGGTTCCATTCGCTGAACTACTCGATGTTCCAGCTCGCCAAAGGCTATGCCGAACGCGGCATGGCGGCCTATTCGGAGCTGCAGCAGGCTGAATTCGCCGCGGAACCGCAGGGCTATACCGCGACGCGCCATCAGCGCGAGGTCGGGACGTCCTATTTCGATGCGGTCGCGGTTGCGGTTTCGGCGGGTCAGGCTTCGACCACGGCGATGGCCGGTTCGACCGAGACCGAGCAGTTCCACGATCAGGAGTCAGGGCCGGGTCATGAGCATGATCATGACGACGGTCTGGTTCACCACCATAGCTGGGCGGTCAGCGCGCCCGACCGCTGAGGCTTAGAGCGTTATGCTTTCAGC
>NZ_JBMFGY010000108.1:0-10474 GCF_049977125.1 Acidiphilium sp.
CCACCGCCACCCCCGCTCCGCGCCCCCACGCTCGATGACGTCCAAACCCTGCTCGACCGCGTCTTCACCCCCCACCGCCACGCCCCCGGCGCCTGTTTCGCCCCGCCCGATTTTTTCTACGTCCACCCGAAATAGCCGATTCACGCCCTAATTGTTACGATATCATAATGAAAATCATGGCCAGCCGCCGGAGAGTTCCCGATTGCATCGGACCCGGCGCATGACCATATCCTTCCTTACTCGGCACGCGCCGAGAATGGTCACGGGCGCAACCCGGCAACCCGACCACACCGATCGGGGGCCGTTCGCGCCACGGTTTAGAAAGGCGACGATAGTGAAATTATCTGGCAAAACGGCATGGTTGACAGCCGGTTCCCTCCTGCTCGGCCTCGGCATCGCATCGGCGGCACAGCCGGATTTATCGACGATGACAATGGCACAAAAAACCGCCGCACAGGCCTATTTCCGCGCCCATTCGTTCGATTTCTCCACGATATTCTCGCGTTATCATCCAGGTCCCTATTGGATTCTGCATCACGAAGCCGCCTTCAACCTGACCGCCGCGCAAAAAACCAAAGAGACCGCGCTGAAATTCGGCATGGCCAAGGCGACGATCAAGGATGATATGATCCTTAAATCCGCCTATGGACGATACCTCGCGGACGCACGAAAAGACCACCCCTCCGTCGCGGTGATCCGCCACGACATCGACCGGATCGGCCACGCCGAGACAAATCTGGCGTTTGAAATGGTGCCATATCACCTGAAGTCCTACGCGGTCCTGAACACCGCCCAGAAGCAAACCTACAAAACCCTGGCCGCCGAACCAACGCCGCCAACCCCAGCGCCGGCGAACTGACATCCTTTGATGCCGGTACCATAGCGCCGCCGCGCAAACCGCCGTGCCAGCGCGATTTCGACCGTTGCAACGCTCACTATTGTCGGGCAATCATCACCCTTGGCCAACGATGCCAATGGGGGGATCGGCTGGAGAGGTTTGTCCGTTGGCGCGGAAGGTGGCTGCAACCCCTTTCGCCCGTTGGAATCGCCTGAAGGACATCGAATGCAGAGCATTGTCAGCGAGTTGCTGCGGGCGTTCTTCGCGATCGATGATCCGGCGTTTCTCACCTCGGTCGGGGACGACCTGGTCCGGGTCGAACTGCCGGCAGGGGCAGTCCTGTTTCGCCAGGGCGAAATCAGCGCCGATGTGTATTTCGTCATTCAGGGTCGTCTCCGCGTTCTGGCGGCCGAACCCGGTGAGACGACACCAAAGGTGATCGGCGACGTCGCGCGCGGCGAAACCCTGGGTGAGCTTGCCTTCCTGTCCGGCGCACCCCGCAGCGCCACCATCATCGCCTTGCGCGAGAGCATGCTGATCCGCATGAGCCGTGAGCGCTTCGAACAGGTGTTGAACCAGCATCCGCATGTCGCGCTTACCGTGATGCGCACCATGGCCCAGCGCTATCGCCGTCCCGCCGGGCGGCCGCGGCGTGTGGTGCCGCCCCAAATTCTGACCATCGTGCCGATTTCCACCACGATCGATGCCGCCGGATTTGCCGCACGACTGCGCGAGGAACGCGCGGCGTTGGGCGATCCGACGGTGCTGCTGACCGCCGGGGACGGCGCCACGCTGGGGGCGACGCTTGCAACCATCGAGCAGGAGCGCGGCACCGCGATTCTCCTCACCGACGGCAACGCCACCGCCTGGTCGCGCACGTGCATCGCGCATGCCGACGAAGTGCTGCTTCTGGCCGATGCCTCTGCCGCACCCGAAATTGTCCCGATCGAACGCAGCCTGCTGGGCGAGGATCAACCGGTCCACGCCGATCGCACGCTGGTGCTGCTGCACCCCCCCACGGCGCGCAGCCCCGCCGACACCGCACGCTGGCTCGATGCGCGTAAGGTCAAGCGCCATCTGCACCTGCGGCACGGCCATGCGCGTGACATGCGCCGGCTGACCCGGCTGGTGTCGGGTCGGGGGATCGGCCTCGTGCTGTCGGGCGGCGGCGCGCGCGGTCTTGCGCATGTCGGCGTGCTGGACGTGCTCGATCAGGCAGGAATCGAGATCGACGTGGTCGGTGGCACCAGCATCGGCGCGGTCTTCGCCTCATGGTACGCGATGGACGTGCGGGGCAACGATTTACGCGCCGCCGCGCGGAAAGCCTTCGTCACGTCCGGCAATCCAATCGGCGACTACAATCTGCTGCCGCTGGTCTCGATGGTGCGCGGAACGCGGGTACGCCGATTGATCGAAAACGCGATCGAGACCGCAATGGGTCATCAGATCGGCATCGAGGATTGCTGGATCTCCTACTTCTGCATCACCGCCGACTACGCGGCCGCCACCCCGTCGGTGCGCCATCGTGGCAGTCTTGCAAAATCGATGCTCGCAAGCATCGCTCTCCCCGGCGCACTGCCACCGATCGTGCTCGATCGGCATCTGCATATCGACGGTGGCACCCTCAACAACATGCCGGTCGATGTCATGGAGACACTGGGCGTCGCAACCATCGTCGCGGTCGATCTCCTCGCCGACACGGTACGGACCGTCCCGTTCGACTGGGTCCCCTCGCCGACCGCGCTGCTATGGCATCGCCTGCAACGATTGTTTCGCCGCCAGCGCCGGCTGATGCCGGGGATCATCGAAATTATGCTCAAGGCCAGCCTGCTGCACTCGATCGATCATCAACGCGATCAGCGCAACCGCGCGGACGTGACCATTACCCCCGCCCTGCAAGGCGTCCGACTGCTCGACTGGAAAAAATTCGACATCGCGGATACCGCCGGTGCCGAAGCGACTCGCCAGCAGCTCGCCGCACTCGATGAAGCCACCCTCGCGCGCCTGCGCGCCCGATGCGGAAACCCGACCGGATGAATACCCAAGGGGCCGACCTCATGATCAAGCCGCCTAACAGGAGACGCCTGTGATACGACCCGCCAATCATCCGCAGCGTGTTGACCTCAACAATGAGGCCCATGCCCGCCCGCCCCAGGAGCTGACGGCCCCGATGCGGATCTCGTATCTGGCGCTGTTCTCCGATGCATCCATGCGCGATGCGCAACGCCGACATGTGAGCGAACTCGCCGCGGCGTGCGGTGTGGCGCCGCCGGGGCCGACGGCAATTCATTTCACGGCGGACATGGGCCGGTTCCGGTTGAAATGGGAGCTGCACTCCGAATTCGTTCGCTACAAATTCATCATCGCCGGCACCGGGGACGATCCCTTCGCCGATCCGCCGATCCAGCTCGCACCGCCTGACTGGGTGGCATCGATGGTTGGGCAGATCATGGTGGCAACGCATGTGGCTCTGCTGCCGTTCGATAGTCATCTGACCGACTATGACGAAATTTCAAACCGATGGTTTGCCGGCAACCCGCTGGTGGGCTCGAACATCGCCAGCGGCGCGGCGGTGGCGCTGATGGATTTCAGAATCCGCGAGGATGGGTTCAACCGGTTGTTGATCCTGGATCGCAGCCTGCGCCCCCGGCAGGCGGGGCGGGCGGTGCAGCGACTGCTTGAAATCGATACCTATCGGCTGATGGCCCAGCTGACCTTGCCGATCGCGCGACAGCTGGGCGGACTGCTCGACCGGTTCGAGCGCGAGCTGGTCGCCATCACGAACGCTCTGGCGGGAACCCAACCGATCAGCGAACCGGATCTGCTGGATCGGCTGACCCGCCTGGCCGCTGAGATCGAACATGCCGAGTCACAAAATCATTACCGGTTCAGTGCCGCGCGAGCGTATTATCTACTGGTGCAGCGACGCATCCGGGAATTGCGCGAGGAACGGCTACCGGCAATCCAGACGTTGCATGAATTCACCGAGTTACGACTGGCGCCGGCGATGAACACATGCATGGCGGCTGCTGAGCGCCAGGACTCCCTCGCCGAACGGGTTACCCGGGCGACACAGCTTCTCTCGACCCGTGTCGACATCACGCGTGAGCGCCAGGAGATGGCCGTTCTGGAATCGATGAACCAGCGCGCCGATCTGCAATTGCGGTTGCAGCAAACCGTGGAGGGTCTGTCGGTCGCGGCGATCACCTACTACATCGCCGGGCTGATCGGCTATCTGGCGCATGGCGTGCGCGCAATGGGCGAACCGATCAACCCCGGCCTCGTGGTGGGCGCGAGCATTCCGGTGGTCCTGGTGTTGGTGGCACTGGGGATCAGGCGGATCCACCACATGGTGCATCGACAGGCGGCACAGCACGACAGCGCGGCTTGACGAGGTCGACCCCCGCCAGCCCGGCGGTTCAGCCGGCCTGAGCAGAAGCCTCGCTGCGCGTGGCACCGACACGGGCGGCCAGCGATGCCGCCATGAACTCGTCGAGATTGCCGTTCAGCACAGACTCCGGATTACCGCTCTCCCAGTTGGTCCGCAGGTCCTTCACGAGCTGATACGGCGCGAGAACGTAGGACCGGATTTGATGGCCCCAGCCGATATCGCGCTTGGTGCTTTCGGTCGCGGCACTCGCCGCCTCGCGGCGCTGCAACTCGGCCTCGTACATGCGGGCTTTCAGCATCGCCATGGCGGTGGCGCGATTGCGATGCTGGCTGCGATCGGTCTGGCAGGCGACGATGATGCCTGAGGGAAGATGGGTGATTCTGATCGCGCTTTCGGTCTTGTTGACATGCTGACCACCGGCGCCCGAAGCGCGATAGGTGTCGACCTTCAGATCCGAAGGATCGATCTCGATCTCGATCGTGTCGTCCACCACCGGATAAACCCAGACACTCGCAAAACTGGTTTGGCGGCGGGCATTGGCATCAAATGGCGAAATCCGCACGAGGCGATGCACGCCGGCTTCGGTTTTCAGCCAGCCATAGGCGTTCATTCCGGTGATCTGCAGCGTCACCGATTTGATGCCGGCCTGCTCACCCTCCGACTGATCGAGCATCGTGACCTTGTAGCCATGCTGCTCAGCCCAGCGGGTGTACATGCGCATGAGCATCTCCGCCCAATCTTGCGCTTCGGTACCGCCGGCACCGGCGTTGATTTCCATATAGGCATCATTGGCATCGGCTTCGCCGGAGAGCAGACTTTCAATCTCGCGACGTTTGGCTTCCTGGGCGATGCGTGTGAGGGCGGCTTCGGCCTCGGCGACCATGGCCTGGTCACCTTCAGCCTCGGCGAGTTCAACCAGCATAACCGCGTCTTCGGTTTCGCGTTCCATCGCGCGCACGGCCTCGGTCTGAGTGGCGAGCCGGGTGCGTTCACGCAGGAGCGCCTGCGCCGCGCCGGCGTCGTTCCAGAGCTGCGGGTCCTCGGCCTGGGCGTTCAGCCGATCGAGTTTATCGAGCGAAGCATCCCAGTCAAAGATGCCTCCTTAGCAGGGCCACGCTTTGCGTGATCTGCTCGGCAAGAGCTTGAGTTTCGGCAGACATCGATAATGATCCCATGAAAGACGGCGCGATGAGCTAATAGAGCCCGCCCAGCGATTTGTCGACACTCGGCGGCGGCACGCTCTGCTCGGTGCCACTTGGCACGCTGGCCGGGTTGAAATCATGTTGGGTATTCTGCCCGTTACCGTTCGAAAGCGCTCCCCCCAAGCCCAGTGGATTGTCGGCCACCAGCCCAAGGTTGGATTGCGCACCAGGAGCCTGGCCCGGTTTGAACGCCTCCGTTACGGTCTGGCTGCCATAGGACACCTGCGCCAGCGTCATGCCCGCCGGGGTCGGGAAATTGATCACCGGCTGCCCCTTGAGTGCGACTTTCATAAACTGGTTCCATGCCGGACCGCACACATTGCCGCCGGTCTGGTTGGTGCCGAGGTCGCGCGGCGTGTCGTAGCCGATCCAGCATCCGGTTACCATTTGCGGAATGAAACCGATGAACCAAGCGTCGTTGAAATTATTGGTGGTGCCGGTCTTGCCGGCGATCGGCCGTTTCAACCCAAGGACCGCCGGCACACCGGTACCATGTTCGGTGACGTTCCGCATCATCATGATGACCTGATAAACACTGTCAGGATCGGCGAGTTGCGCCCCAGGCCGGTTGAGGACCGGCAACTGATCAGCCGAACCATCCATGCAGTTGGCGCAGGACTGGTCGGGCGCCTGATAGAGAATATGACCATCCGGCGCCGTCACGCTGTCGATCAGCGAGGGCTCGACCTGGCGTCCGTATTCATCAAGCGCCGCGTAGCCGCGCACCATGCGCCACAGCGTGGTGTCGAGCGCACCGATCGCCGCCGGATAGATCAGCGGCATATGGTGCACGATGCGAAATTTCTCGAAATTCGCGGCAACATTGGCTAAGCCGACCCGGCGCACCAGATGCAGCGTGGCGAGATTGAGCGATTGTTCCAGCGCATAGAACACCGGGACCGGGCCGAGAAAATTCATCTCGTAATCGCCCGGACGGTACAATTGTCCATCGGCGAGACGCTGGGTGAACGGCGCGTCCAAAATCGTCGCGTCGGGCTGCACGCCGGCCTGCATCGCGGTGAGATAGTCAAATGGCTTGACACTCGATCCCGGTTGCCGGTGCGCCTGCGTCGCCCGATTATACGGGCTCATCCGATTACTCCAGCCGCCGACCATAATGCTGACCCGTCCGGTTTCAGGGTCGAGGCTCAGCATCGAGCCTTCGACATGCGGGATCTGTTCGAGCGACACTGTCCCGCCCTTGGTCGGCTTGTGCGGATCGATCATGATCACATCGCCCGGTTTGAGCATTTGATCGACCGCGCGCAGCATTGGTCCTGGCGCGCCATGGATCATCGGCCGCCCCCATTGCAGTGCGGCGAGGCTGAGCGTGCCGGCGCGGGTCGCCGCCGGATTGTCGCCCTGAATCCAGCCGATATGGGCCATCGTCGGCGTTTCACTGACAACGACACCCAGCCGCCACCGCCGGCGTAATCCCGCTGGCGTCGCCTGCTTCGCCAGCGCGGCCGGCCAGTCAGCCGCCAGATCCGCGAGATCGAGACGGGTCACGGGACCATGATAGAACCCGAACTCATGGTCATAGGCCTCCAAACGGTCGCGCATCGCATCCATCGCGGCGGTCTGCAGGCGCGGGTTGAGGCTGGTCCGCACGATCAGCCCGCCCTCCATCGTGGTTTTCTGGCCAAACATCTGCACCAGTTGCGCTTCGACCGCGTTGATGAAATATCCCGCCCCCGGCACCGGGCGGGTACCGGCTGCCGCCTTGGGCAACAAAGGCGATGCCAGCGCCTGTTTCGCCTCGGTGTCAGTGATCACGCCATCGTCGCGCATCCGGCCGATCACCCAGTTGCGCCGGTCGAGCGCTCGTTTCGGATGCAGGAACGGATTGTAGTTGGTCGGCGCCTTGGGCAGTCCGCCGAGCGTTGCCGCCTCGGCGATGGTCAGCCTGGACAACGGCTTGTCGAAATAGGCCTCGGCCGCCGCGGCAACACCCCAGGCATTCTGCCCGAGATAGATCTCGTTGAGATAGAGCGTCAGAATTCGCCGCTTGCTCATCGCCCGGTTGACCCGCAGCGCCAGGATGGCCTCCTTGATCTTGCGCGCGAAATCGATCCGATTGTCGAGGAGCATGTTCTTGACCACCTGCATGGTGATCGTCGAAGCCCCGAGCGGCCGCTCATGGCTGCCCAGCCGCGTCATGTCGACCAGCCCGGCCCGCACGATCGCCAGTGGATCGATGCCGGGTTCGGTCCAGAAATTGCGGTCTTCGGCGGAAATGAAGGCACTCGCCACCAAATGCGGAATCCGGTCGTAGGGTACGTAAATCCGGTGCTGGGTACCGAGTGCCGCGATCAGGCGGAAATTATCGGCATAGATCCTGGTCTCGAGCGGCGGTTCGTAATGACGCAGCTTCGCCACGCTCGGCAGTCCACTGCTGAAATAGAGGAACAAGCCGCCGCCCACCAGCAATCCGCCGACCACGCCGAGCAGCGCCAGTCGATATAGTCCGCGCACCAGCACCCCGCCAGCCACGCGCGCCAGCCCGGTCCGCGGCTTGCGGGGGCGTTTGGTCGATGCGGAGCCCTGCGGGCGACGCGATTTGTCTTTTGCCAGGCGATCGCCGGCTTTCAGAGGTCGAGGCATGGCGCGCTCCTTAGCACCCAATATGCAAGGGCGCGAACATCGGCATGAACCATCGCACGGTTAAATATTTGCAACCAAACCGCCGATCGTGCCCGCTGACGCCGCGCCAATCGCACCCGCTGTCTTGCGGAACCGCACCCCGTTGGTTATACGCCATCTCGTCGGAGTATAGCTCAGCCTGGTAGAGCACTGTGTTCGGGACGCAGGGGCCGGAGGTTCGAATCCTCTTACTCCGACCAATGGGGCCAGGCCATTGCCCGAGCGATGAGCTCCACGTTTCCACCACCTCGGTTCTGCCCGATCGCGCGTTGCGCCGAGTATGACGTCGCGGCCAGCCCTAAAAAATCAAAGCTCCGAGTTGATGACCTCACGGGGACTTTACGGCCCGGCGTTTTGTTGATAGCCGCCGACAGCCCGATCGGCCGGTCGATCCGGGACATCGTTCCGGGGAGAGATCATGTCCGAGTTCATTAAGCCGATGGCCGAACCCGATCCAGCCGTCGCCCGCCGTGTCGTGGTCGCGGCATTTCTGGGCTGGACGCTTGATGCCTTCGATTTCTTCATCCTGATCTTTACGTTCTCAGCCGTGGCCAAAACCTTTCACGTCGGCATCACCGCCGTCACGATCGCGGTCACGCTGACCCTGGCGATGCGTCCGGTCGGTGCGGTGATTTTCGGTCGACTGGCGGATCGCTATGGTCGCCGCCCGATCCTGATGGTCAATATTCTGGCCTTCTCGTTTTTCGAACTGGCCACCGGTTTCGCGCCTTCTCTCACCGCGTTCATGATCCTGCGGGCGCTCTACGGCATCGCGATGGGTGGTGAATGGGGTATCGGCGCGTCACTCACCATGGAGACAATTCCGGTGCGCTGGCGTGGCTGGGTGTCCGGTTTGCTGCAATCTGGCTATCCGGCCGGGTATTTCCTGGCAACGGTGCTGTTCGGCTTCGCCTTTCCTTATGTCGGCTGGCGGGGCATGTTCATCATCGGGGCGCTTCCGGCGTTGCTGGTGCTCTATATCCGCTCCTCGGTACCCGAGAGCCCGGTCTGGCGCGAAATGGCCAAACAACCGCGGGTACCGGTCTCGCGCGTGATCAGGAGCCACCTTGGCCTCACGATCTACGCGGTCGTCCTGATGATGGCGTTCAATTTCTTCTCGCACGGCTCGCAGGATCTGTATCCAAGCGTTTTCCTCGGTGTGCAACATCATTTCAGCCACGCCACCATCACCACCATCGCGCTGATCTATAACCTGGGTGCCATGATCGGGGGAATTGCGTTCGGGTTTCTTTCCCAGAAAATCGGCCGACGCCTGACCATCGGCATCGCGGCGGGGCTGGCGTTACCCCTCATCCCGCTCTGGGCGTTCTCGATGACCCCGGTGATGCTCGGTCTTGGCGCGTTCCTCATGCAGATTTGCGTGCAGGGCGCCTGGGGCGTGATTCCGGTTCATCTGAACGAGTTGTCGCCCAAGGAAATCCGCGCGACGTTCCCGGGCTTCGTCTACCAGCTCGGCAATTTCCTGGCGTCGTACAATGCGACGCTCCAGGCCAATTTTGCAGCGTCGCACGGCCATAACTACGGGCTGGCGATGGCACTCGTGGTTGGCAGCGTCGCGGTGGTGATCGTCGTCCTGATGATTTTCGGCCCGGAATCCAAAAACGTCTCGATGGCCCACAGCTAGAGCGATATGCGATTAAGTTGACGCGGCAGCGGCAACATAATCGCATGAAATCGCTCGAAAAAACATAGAGAAAGAGCGTTAGGCTGAAAGCATAACGCTCTGGGTTCAACGATCGCGTGATGCGGGCACGATTGCACCGAGGGCGGTCGGTGATTGCCGACAATCTGACGGCTCGCAAAATACGCGGCGTCCGTGAGATGATCGAAGCCGCAGGCGCGTGGTCGCTCTACCTGCCACCCTGTTCGCCGTCGAACAAAATTCAACGTCACCGAAGACCGCTCCAATTTTTATGAGATTTTTATGCGAATTCCATCATAGCGATATGGAATTTTTATGCCGCTCTGTGTGAAACAAGGGCGTTCTTAATCGAGGTTCGTAAAGTTAATTGCGCAGATTAAGTGGCACATTCTCATGGTGGGAGTAAGGATAGATGGCTGATATTGTCTCGGTTGGGTTTGGATTGATTATTTTTGCAATTTTCTTTGTCTATATACCCGTTTGCCAGAAAGTATAATCATGTTTGATTTTTGGCTGGGTGGGATCACGGCGCTATTTTTGTTGGTATACCTTGTTTGGGCGCTCGTACGGTCGGAGCAATTCTGAGCGGCTTCGTTTGAAGTTGACGCTCGCAATCATCAAAATTGTCAGTGTTTTTGCGATCTGTTCGGGCGCGGCTCTCGGCCTTGTCATGGTTACGGCGATAATTGTCGGCACTCTACGCTTCAGATGAAACCAGACGCGTCAGATGAAGCTAG
>NZ_JBMFGY010000109.1:0-2402 GCF_049977125.1 Acidiphilium sp.
GGCAGCGCCCCTGCCTTGCCTGTTTCCCCCCTCACATCGAGCCGGTCGCCGTGGCATTGCGCGGGGTGGCCTTGCCATACGCGTGGGGCGCCGCCAAAAGACGGCGATGCGTTCACCCTTCATGATCACCCGGCTTGATCGCTATGTATTTGGCCAATTGACCGTTGGGCTGGTGGTGACGACGGCTGGGCTGGTGGCGCTGATCTGGTTGACGCAATCCTTGCGTTTTGTTCAATTGATCATTCAGCGGGGCCTGTCACCCTTTGTGTTCATCCATCTGACCGGCTTGCTGCTGCCGAGCTTCGTTGCGGTGATTCTACCGATTACATGTTTCATCGTGACATTGTTCACCTATACGCGGCTGACCACGGACCGGGAGTTGGTGGTGATGCGCGCCACCGGCATGTCGGATGGGGCAATCGCGCGGCCGGCGGTTGCGCTGGCTTCGGTGTCGATGGTGGTGTGTCTGGTGCTGAACGTGTGGGTGGTGCCGTCCAGTCTGGCGCAGTTCAGCAAGTTCGAGGCCGAGATCCGCAACAAGGTGGCGGCGTTTCTGCTGGAGCCGGGGGTGTTCACGCCGATTCCCGGCCATATCACCGTCTATATCCAGAGCCGTGACAGGAATCAGGTGCTGCATGGCATTCTGATCGAGGATTCCCGTCAGAAGGGGGAGCCGGCGACGATTCTGGCGCGCACCGGGCGTTTGGTGGCTGGGCCGAACGGGCCTGAGGTCCTGCTGCGGGATGGATCGCGCGAGCAGATCGATCCAAAGACCGGGCGGTTGAATGTGCTGAGTTTCAAACGGAACCTGATCGATCTGGCGCAATCAAGCACGGCGTCCGATGCGGTCGCGCCGAAAACATCCGAGGCGACGATCGGGCAGTTGTTCCATGCCGATACGGCGGCGATCCCGCGGGCGAAGCGGCTGAAATGGCATGCCGAGGCGTGGCGGCGGCTGTTCGCGCCGTTCGCGGTGATGTCATACACGCTGATCGCGCTGATCGCGGTATTGCGCAGTCCGTTTCGTCGTCAGTCGGGCATGCTGGCGCTGATCGGCGCGGTGTTCGGCGTGATGGGGCTGGTGGCGCTGGGGATCGGGGTGGACAGTCTGGCGGCGCGGGAGAATGCGTTGATCCCGCTGATCCTGATCGTCGCCTCCGGTCCGGCGGTGGTGTGTGGCGCGGTGCTGCTGGGGCTTGGCAAGCGGGTGCGCGTGCGGGCGCGAACGGCATGAGCCGGCTGGGGGTCGTGATGATTCCGCCCACCCTGTCGCTCTATATCGGACGGCGGTTCCTGCTTGCGGTGCTGGGGATGCAGGCGGGATTGACCGCGATCGGCGCGTTGTTTGATTTTCTGGATCTGTTGCGTCAGGCTTCCGACAAGCCGCATGCCACGTTCGGGCGGATCGTGGTGATGGAGATTCTGCGGGTGCCGTGGCTGGGCATGCAGATTTTGCCGTTCGCGGTGCTGCTTGGCGGGATTTTCGCGTTCTGGCGGCTGACCCGATCGTCGGAACTGGTGGTGGCGCGCGCATCCGGCGTGTCGGCCTGGCAATTTCTGGCGGTGCCCGTGGTCTGTGCCGCCATGATCGGCGGGGTAACCACGACGGTGGTCAGCCCGCTCTCGGCGGTGATGTTCGCCCGTGCCGAGACCCTGTATTCCATGTATCTTGAAATCGGCTCCGGCCCGCTGTCGCTGGCGGGGGGTCAATTATGGCTGCGCCAGGCCGATCCCGCGGCCGGACCGGGCGGAATCGCGATCCTGCATGCGCATGACGTGCATTTGAAAGGCAAGGCGCTGACCACGGGGCGAGTGACCATTTTGCAACTCGACCGGCACACCAGCCTGCATGACCGGATCGAGGCCGCCACCGGAACGCTGCAACCGGGTGGCTGGCGGCTGGATCAGGTATCGATCCTGAAATCCGATGACGCCACAAAAACCATGACAACGATGCGGTTCCCGACCGATTTGACGGTGGGGCGGGTGCAGGAGAGTTTCGCGAGCCCCAGCGCGCTGTCGTTCTGGGCGCTGCCGCGGTTCATCACGGTACTGGAGCGTTCTGGATTTTCACCGACGCGCCATGAACTCGCGTTCCAAAGCCTGCTCGCGCTGCCGTTGCTGTGTGCCACGATGGCGCTGGTGGCGGCGGGGTTCTCGATGCGGCCGGCGCGCCGGGGCGGGGCGGCAAAGATGCTCGGCGCCGGGCTGATCAGCGGGTTTGCCTTGTTCATGCTCTCCGATGTGGCGGCGCAGTTCGGCAAATCCGGGGCGTTGCCGGTGATCATGGCGGCCTGGGCGCCGGCGGCGGCCGGGTTGATGCTCGCGCTTGCGTTACTTCTGCATCTGGAGGATGGCTGAGCCATGAAGGGTGCCAAACGCCGCCGCAACCGGCAATTCAA
>NZ_JBMFGY010000109.1:2502-10397 GCF_049977125.1 Acidiphilium sp.
GCGGCGCGCGCGCAGATGGCCGGATTGATCGCCGGTCCGGAGCGGCCGATCTCGAAGACCGCGCCGGTGACGTTTCTGGCGGACCGGGTATCCTATGATCGCAAGAGCGGCATCGTCATCGCGACCGGGCATGTCGAGGCGTGGCAGAACGGGCACGTTCTGTATGCCGACAAGGTGGTGATCGACCGCGACCATGATACCGCCACCGCGATCGGCCATGTCGTGATGATGGAGCCTTCGGGCGAGATCGCGTTCGCGAAACGGGCGGCGCTGTCGAACGGCATGAAGGACGCGGTGATGCACGACGTCGCGACGATGCTCGCCGAGAACGGGCGGATCGTGGCCAACGGCGCGCGGCGCTATGGCGGGGTGATCAACGAATTGTCCAAGCCGGTCTATTCCACCTGTGATCTGTGCAAGCACGACCCGACGGCACCGCCGCTATGGCAGATCAAGGCGCGCAGCGCCGTCGAGGATCTGCGGCACAAGGTGATCGAATATCACGATGCCGAGTTGCAGATTTTCGGCTTTCCGGTGTTCTGGTTGCCCTATTTCTCGCAGCCCGACCCTTCGGTGAAGCGCCAGGACGGGCTGCTGATCCCCTCGTTCGGGTCATCGACCCATATCGGCGAATTCCTCGCGATTCCCTATTTCTGGGACATCAGCAAATCGCAGGACGCGACAATCGTGCCGATCATCGCGAGCAAGGCGGGGCCGGTCCTGGACGTGAAATATCGCCAGGCCCTCAACGATGGCAAGCTGACCGTGAACATCTCGGCCGGCAAGGATCGCTACGCGCAAAGCTCCGGCCTGTCGGATTCGATTTTTTCCAACGGCGTGTTCGACCTGAACAATAGCTGGCGGGCCGGGTTTTCGTACAACCACACCTCGACCGTTCAGTATCTGAACGATTTCCGCTATCTGCCGAACGCGGCGTTCCTCGCCTCGAACGCCTATCTCGAAGGGTTCGGCGAGGGGTCCTACGCCAAAATCAGCGCCAATACCTATCAGGGTTTGGTCGCGACCATCACGCAGAGCGAGTTGCCGATCGTCGCCCCCTATGCGCGCTACGATTATTTCGGCGCGCCCGACGAATTCGGCGGGCGGTTCTCGATGGCGGCGAGCGCCTACAATGTGTTCCGCGAGGTCGGCACCAACAGCCGCCGGGTCGCCGTGGTGTCGAACTACGATCTGCCGGCAGCCGGGCCGGACGGGATTTTATTCGACAGCCGGGTGCGTCTGATCGCGGCGGGGTATTCCGCCAGCAAACTCAA
Organism: Acidiphilium sp.; assembly: GCF_049977125.1. Classification (NCBI taxonomy): domain Bacteria; kingdom Pseudomonadati; phylum Pseudomonadota; class Alphaproteobacteria; order Acetobacterales; family Acidocellaceae; genus Acidiphilium; species Acidiphilium sp. Next base: position 3,777 of record NZ_JBMFGY010000109.1, read on the forward strand.
CGAGCAGCCGAATTATTCCAGCGAAACCGCCGGGCAAACCGCGCGGGCGATTCCCATCGCGGCGCTCGCGGCGCGCTGGCCGTTGGAGCGCAGCGCGGGCGCCTGGGGTGAACAGATCATCGAGCCGCGCGTTCAGCTCGAAGTCGCGCCGGTGTATGGTCTCGGCCAGACCCAGGTGATCCCGAACGAGGACAGCCTCGATTTCCAGTTCACCGACGCCAACCTCTTCAGTCTTCAGCGTTTCGGCGGGATCGATCGATTCGCCGGGGGTTCGCGCGTGGATTACGCGCTGCAAGGGGCATGGTATCTGCCGGGCGGTGCCTATGCCACCGGCCTGATCGGGCAGTCCTACGCGTTCCACAAAAACCTGCTCTACCCGCCCGACAGCGGGTTGAACGACAATGTGTCCGACATCGTCGGCCGCGCCACGATCGCGCCGGTATCATGGCTGAGCGTGACCTATCGCACCCGGTTGTCGCATCAGGATCTGGCGCCGCGGATGATCGATACCTTCGCCACCTTCGGCACCAAGGCGCTACGGTTCAGCGCGGGATATTTCTACAGCACCACCAACCCGTATTACCTGTTCACCCAGGCGGGCGGGCCGCCGCCGGCCTATTTCGTGCCACGCCGCGAAATCACGCTCGGCGCCTCGACCACGCTGGTGCCGCACTGGAGTTTTTCGGGAGCGACGCAGCGTAACATCGAAACCGGCCAGTTCGACAATGCGGCGTTGACGGCGACCTGGCAGAACGAATGCACCGCGGTCAATATCAGCTTCTACCGCTCCTTCACCTCGTTCAACTACGATCACGGCACCACGACGCTGCTGATCAACATCACGCTCAAAACGCTCGGCAACTTTGGATTCAGCGCCCTATGAAACTGCTCTCGCTCGGATGTCTGCTCGGCCTCGCCGCAACCAGCCTGGTGCCGCTCGGCACCGCGCGGGCGCAGGACGCAAGGATCGCCGCCGTGGTGAATGGCGCCGTGATCACCAATCAGGATGTCGATGCGCGGGCACGGCTATTCGCGCTATCCGCCGGGCTGCCGCCCAACCCGCAAATCCTGGACCGCTTGAAGCCCCAGATCACCAGCGAGCTGATCGATCAGGCGCTGCAATTGCAGGCGATCGAGCAGCATAAAGTGGTGGTGCCGCAGCAAAAGATCGCCGATGCCCTCGCCCGGATCGACAAGGCCAATGGTCTGCCGCCCGGCGGGTTACAAAAAAAACTCGCGCAGGCCGGCATCCCCTACGCCACGCTGGTCGGCCAGTTCCGCACCGAGCTCGGCTGGACCGATGTGTTGAAAAAGCAGCTCGGCGAATCGCTGCGTCCGACGCGCGAGGATGTGATGGCCGAGCAGCGGGCGATGCGCCACGAAATCGGCCAAACGCAATATCATATCGCGGAAATCTTCATCCCGATCGAGCGGCCCTCGGATGAGGCCAACGCCCGCCGTTTCGCCGATACCGTGATCAAGCAATTGCGCAACGGCGCCGCGTTTCCCGTGGTCGCGGCCCAGTTCAGCCAGAGCCAGAGTGCGCTGACCGGCGGCGACCGGGGATGGGTCGAGCCTGATCTGCTCGATCCGGCGGTGCGCGCGATCGTGCAGCGGATGCCGGCGGGTGCGATTTCCGATCCGGTGCGGGTGGCCGGCGGGTTCGAAATCGTCAATTTACTCGGTACCCGCAAATTCGGCGAGGAGCATGAGACCACGCTCAACATCCGCCAGGCGTTCCTGCCGTTTCCAAGCCCGTTCCAGGGGGGCCAGCCGACTCCGGCGCAGCTCGCGGTTCTGGCCCATGCCAACGCATTGCGCGCCGGGCTGCATGATTGCGGCGCGGTGGCCGCGGCGAACGCGGCGGTGGGCAATGTGCGCAAGGCCGATCCCGGCCCGGTCAATCTGGCGACCGTGCAGCCTGCCGCGTTCCAGAGCCTGCTCGGCAGCCTGCCGATCGGCCAGATCAGCCAGCCCCTGGTCTCGCATAACGGCGTCGCTCTTGTGATGGTGTGCAGCCGGGTCACCAGCAAGACCGGCCTGCCGCCGATCACCGCGATCGCCAATCTGCTGATCCAGCGCCGGGTTTCGCTCGAATCGCAACAATTGATGGACGCGTTGCATCGCAATGCGGTGATCGAGCGCAATCCGGCCGGATAGCGCGTCATGGCGCTGGAACCCCTGCGCGCGGTGATCGCGCGGCACGGTCTGGCGACACGAAAATCGCTGGGGCAGCATTTTCTGCTCGACCCGCAGTTGCTGGCGCGGATCGCGCGGGTGGCCGGTTCCCTCGCGGGCGTTCACGTCATCGAGGTCGGGCCGGGACCGGGCGGGCTGACGCGCGCCTTACTCGCCACCGAGGCCGCCAGCGTCACCGCCATCGAGATCGACCCGCGCGCCATCGCCGCAACGTCGGACCTGTTGGCCGATCACGCCGCGCGGCTGCGGGTCGTGGCCGGCGATGCGCTCGAAATCGATGTAACAACGCTCGCCGCCGCCCCGCGCGCGATCGTCGCGAACCTGCCCTATAACGCCGGCACCGCGATGCTGCTGCGCTGGCTGCATCAGGCGGGTGATTTCCGGGTGATGGCGCTGATGTTCCAGCACGAAGTCGCGGAGCGCATCGTCGCCCCGCCCGGCTCCGCCCATTACGGCCGCCTGGCGGTGCTGGCGGCGCTGACCGTGGATCGGACGATCGCGATGAATGTGCCAGCCGCCGCGTTCTCGCCGCCGCCGAAGGTGGAGTCCGCCGTGGTCAGGCTGGTGCCCCATGCGGTGCAACCCTCACCCGCGCTGCTCGAAGGCGTCGGGCGTGTGACCGCGGCCGCCTTCGGTCAACGGCGCAAGATGCTGCGCGGTTCGCTGAAATCGCTCGGTGGCGCGGCCCTGCTTGAGCGCGTCGGCATCGATCCGCAGCGCCGCGCGGAAACCCTCGCGCCGGCCGATTTCGTCAGACTCGCGGAAGCATTATGATGACGAACGACGATCGGGGGTGATTGTTCAGATCCCGTCCGGTCTTGTATGCGGAACGGTCACGCCGGCGATCGATCGGGGTCGGGCGGCGCAATCTGGATGAGGGAGCACGCGATGAAGGCGTTTCAGGAATTCTACCCCGAGGAATTGTCCCATTGCTACGGGTGTGGCTGCCATAACGCGCACGGCCATCAGATCAAGACCTATTGGGACGGCGATGACACCGTAACCCGCTTCACCCCCGAGGCGTTTCACACGGCGGTTCCCGGTTTCGTCTATGGCGGGTTGCTCGCCTCGCTGATCGATTGCCATAGCACCGGCACGGCGGCCGCGGCAGCCTATCGCGCCGAGGGCCGGCCGATGGACAGCCTGCCGGCGCGCCGCTTCGTGACCGCCTCGCTCCAGGTGAGCTACCTGAAACCCTCGCCGCTCGGTCCCGAAATCGAAATCAGGGGCCACATCCGCGAGATCAAGGGGCGCAAGGTGATCGTTGACTCCTCCGTGACGATCAACGGCGTGGAGACCGCGCGCGGTGAAGTGGTCGCGGTTCAGATGCCCGATCATTTCGGCGCGACCCCGGCGTGAACGAATAGTCCCCGCGCGACGCTGCAATCGCTTGCCGGAACCGGGCGGAAACCAGAGGAGAGTTCAGGATGCAGACCGTGTTGCGGGACCAGGATGCCACCGGGCTCGCCGCCCTGATTGCCACCGGCGCGCTCTCGCCGGCCGAGGTGCTCGACGCCACGCTGGCCCGGATCGATGCCGCCGAACCGCAAATCAACGCGATCGCCGTCGATCTGCGCGATCGCGCCCGCGCACAGATCGCGGCGCCGCTCACGGGTCGGTTTGCCGGGGTGCCGTTCCTGCTCAAGGACATCTTCCAGAGCGAGGCCGGCGTGCGCATGACCATGGGGGCGATGCCGCTGGCCAATAATCTGGCCACCACGACCAGCGCCTATGTCGAACGGTGCCGCCGCGCCGGCCTCGTGATCGTGGCCGCCACCACCACGCCCGAACTCGGGCTCAAGGCGACCACCGAGACCCTCCTGCACGGCGCCACGCGCAACCCGTGGAACCTGCATCACACGCCCGGTGGCTCCTCCGGCGGTTCTGCCGCCGCCGTCGCCGCGGGCTATGTGCCGATGGCCGGCGCCTCGGACGGCGGTGGCTCGATCCGCATCCCGGCGGCCTATTGCGGGTTGTTCGGCCTGAAACCCTCGCGCGGCCGCGTCTCGGAAGGGCCGGAGGTCGGCGAGGCCTGGGAAGGAGCCGTCTCATCGCATGTGCTGACCCGCTCCGTCCGCGATTCCGCCGCGATGCTCGATGTGCTCGCGGGCGCCGAGCCCGGCGATCCGTTCGTCATCGCGCCGCCGTCACGCCCGTTCGTGCAGGAATGCGCGACACCGCCGGGCCGCCTGCGCATCGGCTTCGCCACGACATCGCCGATCGGCGGGCGGGTCGCGCCGGAGATGGTCGCTGCGGTTCAACAGACCGCGGCCTTGCTGCAATCGCTCGGTCACATCGTCGAAGAGGCGCAACCGGCGATCGACGGCAGCCTGCTCGCGCGCTGCTACATGGGGCTGTATTTCGGCCATATCGCCGCGATGACAGCCAGAATCCGCCGCGAAACCGGCTGTTCGGCGGCCGCCTTCCACGCCGACACCCGCGCCATCGCCTCACTCGGCCGCGCCATGTCGGCGGGTGCCTATGTCGAGCTGCATGCCGAGTGGAACCGCTTCGCCCGCGCTCTGGGCGCGTTCCACGCGACGTACGACCTGTTCCTCACCCCCACCACCGCCCTCGGTCCGGCGCGTATCGGCGAACTCGACACGCCGAAACCGCTCCAGCTTATCGCCCGCCTGGTCGATCGCCTTGGCGCGGGCAAACTCATGCTCAAATCCGGCATCGTCGAGGAAATGTCGTTCAGAAATCTCGAACGCACGCCCTTCACCCAACTCGCCAATCTCACCTTCGTTCCCGCCATATCGGTGCCGCTGCATCAGGGTCCGGACGGCCTGCCGATCGGCGTGCAGTTCGTCGCGCGTTTCGGTGATGAAGCCACGCTGCTCCGGCTTGCCGGCCAGCTGGAACAGGCAGCACCCTGGGCCGGCCGGCAGAACGACTACTTCCGCGCCTGAGGACACCCGAGGGACCAGCGCCGATGCAAGCCGGCGGAGGATTGTCTCCGCTGGACGCACGGAATCATCATCGTTTGTTAATAACTGCCCGCGATACTGCGGCCGATGGATGGAACCGGACTCGCGCAGGCACGGGAACAGGCCGCTTCAGGGCAGGATCAGGCCGCGATTCAATCGTATCTCGCGGTGCTGCGGCGCGACCCCGACGATGTTGATGCGCTCATCGAACTCGGCAGCCTGGCCACCACGAACGGCCATCGGGCCGCGGCGATGACCGCGTTTCGCCGCGCGATCCTGGTGCGGCCAGGCGATGCGCGAGGTTATCTCGGCATCGCCGCGCTCAGTGCCGATGCTGGCGACACGATGACCGCGCGGCATTATTTCAACATCGCCATTAATCTGGAACCGGCGAATCATCTCGGTTATCAGGGTCTGTGCCGGCTCGACCCGGCGTCCGACCTCACCCTGGATCACTGGCACCACGGCTTCGCGGGCAACGCCGTCACACGGATGCGCCATCGCGGCGCCGGCGCCGGCGTTGCGCTGCTGCTGCTGGTTTCGGCACGCGGCGGCAACATTCCGACCGCGCCATGGATCGATGACCGGATCTTCGCCGTCACCGCGATTTTCGCCGAGTTCTTCGATCCCGCCGCCCCGCTGCCGCCGCATGAGGTGATCGTCAACGCCATCGGCGACGCCGACCTCTGCATCGAGGCATTGCAAGCGGCCGAAGCCATCGTCGCGCGATGCGCACCGGGCACGCCGATCATCAACCACCCAGCCAAGGTGCGCGCGACCGGGCGGGTCGCCATCGCGGCGCGGCTGCGCGCGATCCCAGGGGTAATCACCCCGGATATTGCCCTGCGTGACCGCAAGGATGTCATGGCGGCACCGCCGCCCGCCCCGGTCATCCTGCGCACGCCGGGTCATCACACCGGCCAGCACTGCCTGCTGGCCGAGCGCGCCGACTCAATCAGCCCCAGCCTCGATCAACTTCCCGGTGACAGGATTTTTTCGATCCAATATCTCGACGCCCGCGCGGCTGACGGACTGGCACGGAAATACCGCGTCATGCTGATCGGCGGTATCGCCTACCCGGTCCACCTCGCCATCTCGCCCGACTGGAAAGTGCATTATTTCACCGCCGCCATGGCGAACGCGGCCGCGCTCCGCGCCGAGGAGCAACGCTTCCTCGAGAATATGCAAGCCACACTCGGCCCACGCGCGATCAGCGCCCTCGCCGCCATCCAGTCCATGATCGGTCTCGATTACGCCGGAATCGACTTCGCCCTGTCAGCCACCGGCGATCTCATGGTGTTCGAAGCCAACGCCACCATGGCCCTGATCCCCCCCGACGACGACCCGGTCTGGCACTACCGCCGCCCCGCCATCACCGCCGCCATCACCGCCGCACGCCGGTTGATTGGGGGGTGTGGGGCTTGAGGTAGCCAGTAAGGTCAGGGGGCTTTGCCCCCTGGACCCCCACTAAGGGCGAGGCCCTTAGAACCCG
>NZ_JBMFGY010000110.1:0-10336 GCF_049977125.1 Acidiphilium sp.
CCAACCCGGGCGCGAGACTCGCTTCAAAGGCACCGCTCCATCGCGGCCCTTTATCTTTTTGCCCGCATAATATAGCCATGGAATTGGCCGCTCTTGGTCGTCCTGACACTCTGGCTGTCGATCACCGCAGCTGTCGGACCGGCCTCAGGGGCGACCGTTTCCCGGTTGAACATGACCAGACGGTGGTTTGTTCGTCTGCAGGCGCCATCCTCGCGGAGCCGGGCAAACCAGCGATGAACCGTGGGCCAGGGCGGGCGATCCTTCAGCAGCAGGCTGCTAAAGCGAATGTGTTGCATGCGGCGTTCACCTGATCTGGCGGCTCACGTATTGAATGCCTCCGAATGCCGCGTTGTGCTCTCATTCGGCAAGCAGAGTTTTCGCGGGTGGAATTGCGATGATCAAGATTGAGACCTTCATGCATATCCTTGACTTGGGAGGCACGTTTGTCTTCGCGATCAGTGGGGCGGTTGCCGCCATCAATCGCCGGCTCGATATTTTCGGCATCCTCGTCCTGTCGTTCGTGACGGGGAATTTTGGTGGGATCACCCGCGACCTGCTGATCGGTGCCTTCCCTCCGGCGGCCCTAACGAATGGAAAATATTTACTGGTCTCGATCGTAGCCGGACTCATCACCTTCTTCTGGTATGCCGGCGTCGATCGGTTGCGCAGTCCGGTTCTCTGGTTCGATGCCGTGGGTCTGTCATTCTTCGCCGTCGCCGGCGCACAGAAGGCGATCGAGTTTGGATTGAGTCCCGTAATGTCAGCCCTTCTGGGCATGTTGACCGGCGTCGGCGGTGGCATGACGCGCGACGTTCTCCTCACGGAAATACCACAAGTGCTGCGGTCAGATCTTTACGCAGTTGCGGCACTGGCCGGCGCATCCATTGTTGTCATCGGCCATATGCTTGGTCTTCCCTATGGCGTTTCGGCGGTGGCTGGAGGCGTTTTCTGCTTTGCCCTTCGCTTCATGGCGATCAGATACGGTTGGCATTTGCCGGTCGCGCAATTGTCCGCGCAAGGACGCTCGGGATTAGGTGGTTCGAACGATGACAAATCGCAGTGAAACAAATTTGGCGCGTCTCCAGCGTTTGTCCACCCTATCCACCTAATCCACAGATGCTCCCACCTGTCATGTCGATCGCACCGACGCTACAAAGGGGCCATGAATGCCATCGATCCTCCACTTCTCGGCCTGTCACAACGCCTCCCCCCCGCCAATCTCGAAGCTGAACAGGCGCTGCTCGGCGCGCTGCTCGCCAACAACAAGGCCTATGAACGCGTCTCGGAATTCCTAGCACCCGAACATTTCGCCGATGCCGTGCACGGGCGCATCTTCGAGGCGATCGCCCGCAGGATCGAGGCCGGGCAACTCGCCGATCCGGTCACGCTCCGCTCGACCTTCGAACATTCCGGCCTGCTCGACGACGTTGGTGGCCCTGCCTATCTCGCGCAACTTCTGTCGGCCATGGTCGGCATCATCAACGCCGGCGATTACGGCCGCACCATTTATGATGCCTGGATCAGGCGCCAATTGATCGATCTCGGCGAAGTCACGGTCAATCGCGCCTTCGGTGCCGAACCTGAACTTGACGGTACGTCGCAGATCGAGGCGGCCGAGCAGGCGTTGTTCGACCTCGCGACGAGGGGGGGCGCCGAAGGCAGTGCGATGAGCTTTGAAACCGCCCTCGCCATGGCGATCGATACCGCCGCCAAGGCGTTCGAACGCGACGGCAAAGTCTCCGGCCTGACCACTGGTCTGACCGACCTCGACGGCAAGACCGGCGGGCTTCATCCCTCCGATCTGCTGATCCTCGCCGGTCGTCCGGGCATGGGCAAAACCGCCCTGGCCACGAAAATCGCCTACGGCGCTGCGCAGGCGCTGCTCGCCGAGGCCCGCGTTGACAATCCCAATGCCGAAGCCAAGCAGGCCGTTGCGATTTTCTCGCTCGAAATGAGTGCCGAACAGCTCGCCACCCGATTACTTGCCGAAGAGGCCCGCGTCTCATCCGACCGTATTCGCCGCGGCGAAATCGGTCAGAAGGATTTTGACAATTTCGTTGCCGTCTCGCGCCGGATTTCCCGCCTTCCCCTGGTGATCGACGACACGCCCGCCATCACCCTCTCGGCGCTGCGCACCCGCTGCCGCCGTCTCAAGCGCACCCGCGGCCTCGCCCTCATCGTCGTCGACTACCTGCAATTGATGCGCCCCGCCGCCGGCACCAAACCCGATAACCGGGTCCTCGAGATCAGCCAGATCACTCAGGGTCTCAAAGCCATCGCCAAGGAACTCGCGGTGCCGGTGCTGGCGTTGTCGCAACTCTCCCGCGCGGTCGAATCCCGCGAGGACAAACGCCCCCAACTCTCCGACCTCCGCGAATCCGGCACCATCGAGCAGGATGCCGATGCGGTGATGTTCGTCTATCGTGACGAATATTATCTGCAAATGCGCATGCCCAAGCCGACCGACATGAAGGACGCCGATTTCCAGGCCGCACTCGATGACTGGCAGCGCAAGATGGAATTGGTCCATAACAAGGCCGAACTGCTGCTTGCCAAACAGCGCCACGGGCCGACGGGCACGATCCAGCTCTTTTTCGAGGCAGAATTCACTCGATTTGCCGATCTCGACACCCAACATGAGTGAAACAGGACTGGCAACGAGGATGCTCACCCATGGCGATGATCGGCAATAATGCCTGTGCAGGATTTTCCGAGGCTGACCGGCGCCTGATCGATCAGGCGGCGGCGCGGTTCATCGCCTCGCGCGGCCTGTTTACCCGCGTCCTCAACCGCATTGGCCGCACCGCCGGCAGCGCTGTCGAGCGCGCAATAACCTGGATCGCGCCCAACGGTCGCCGTGCCGTCGAGGAATACGCTTCCGAAGCCATGTGGTCGCTGCTCAGCGCCTCACGCTTCGGTCTGGCCGGCAAACATGTCGGCCCCGCTCCAGAGCAACGCTACCGCAACGTCGTTGCCGCGAGTGGCGCCTTCTCGGGGCTATCGGGCGGGGTCCTCGGCCTCGCCGACATCCCCTTCACCATGACCATGATGTTCCGTTCGATCGCGGAAATCGCCCGCAGCCACGGTGAGGACCTCGATGATTTCAACACCCGCCGCGCCTGCCTCGAAGTATTCGGTTTCGGGACCATTCGCGACGAAGCAGAGGACATCGAGGCGAGTTATTGGGCGGTGCGCGGTGCCATGACCCATGCGCCGATTTCGCTGTTTCTTCGCACCGTGGCGGCGCGTTTCTCGGTGGTCATGTCCGACCAGGTCCTGGCCTCGATGGTCCCCTTCGTCGGCGCCATCGCGGGGGCGGGTGTGAATTATCTGTTCATGGGCTATTTCCAAACCATGGCGCAGGTACATTTCACCTTGCGCGCGCTGGAGCGAAAATATGGCGATGCCGATGCCGTCCGAGCCTGTTTCGACCGTTACGTCGAAGACTATCGCCAGCGCAAACACCTGTTCCGCGACGCCGCCTGACCACGCGCCCGCACCAACCCTGACCATCGATGTCGGAGCGGTTGTCGCCAACTGGCGCCTCCTCTGCGCCCGCCACACCGGCGAGACCGCCGCCGTGGTCAAGGCCGATGCCTACGGGCTCGGCGCCGCGCTCATCGCGCCTGCCCTCGCTGCCGCCGGGTGCCGACGCTTCTTTGTGGCGACCACCGATGAGGCCTTCGCACTGCGTCGGACCCTCCCCGCCGCGTGGATCGCCGTGCTGAACGGCTGCCCGCCCGGGCTGGAAGCGGATGCCCTCGCCCATAATATCAGCCCTGTGCTGAATTCACTGGCCGACTGCGCCCGCTGGCAGGCCGCCGCCCGGAAATCGGGCCGGCGTCCGTCCGCTCTCCTACATATCGACACCGGCATGAGCCGCCTCGGCCTCGACGCCGCCGAATGCGCCACCCTCCTTGCCGAACCCGGCCGGCTCGACGGCATCAACCTCAACTATATCATGACCCATCTGGTCGCAGCGGAAGATCCGAATGCCCTCAGCAACCAGCGCCAAGCGGCGCATTTCGCGGCCATCGCCGCGCGCTTCCCCGGCATCGGCACAAGCATCACCAATTCATCGGGCATCTTTCTCGGCCCAAATTTCGCCACCGATCTCGCCCGTCCCGGCATCGCGCTTTATGGCGGCAACCCCACGCCTCACGCACCCAACCCGATGCGACCGGTGATCACCCTATCGGCACCGATCCTGCAAATCCGTGCGATCAATGCGGGCGATACCGTGGGCTACAACGCATCCTGGCGGGCCGGCCGACCCTCCCTGATCGCCACCATCGGCGTCGGTTACGCCGATGGCCTGCCCCGTAGCCTCGCCGGCCGCCTCACCGCCCGTCACCATGATCGCGTCATCCCGCTGGTCGGCCGAGTCTCGATGGATCTGATGACGTTCGACATCACGGACAACCCGGATCTCACACAAGGCACCCCGCTCGAACTGATCGGACCCGGGCACGATATCGATGCCATCGCGGCGGAAGCCGGTACCATTCCCTATGAAATCCTGACCAGCCTTGGGCGGCGCTATCGGCGCGTGGTAAAATCGGTATAACCGCGTCATGAACCTCGTGTTTGACCCGGTGGCCGCTCTCGGCCGCTTCGTGATCGCCATCCTCGGCCTGCTCGGCGAACTGGCGCTGTTCACCCTCGCTGCCCTCGCCGGCCTGTTTCGCCCCCCTTACTACCTAAGTAATTTCGGCCGCGCTTTGATGGAAATCGGCTTCTTCAGCCTCCCCGTCGTCGCTCTCACGGCGGTTTTCACCGGCATGGTCCTCGCGCTGCAAAGCTATGTCGGCTTCTCCCGGTTCGACAGTTCGAGCGTGATCGCAAGCGTTGTGGTGCTCTCGCTCACCCGCGAGCTTGGCCCGGTGCTCGCCGGGCTGATGGTCGCCGGCCGCGCCGGTTCCGCCATGGCGGCCGAAATCGGCACCATGCGCGTGACCGACCAGATCGACGCATTATCCACCCTCGCGACCGATCCGATGCGCTATCTGGTCACACCGCGCCTGCTCGCCGGCGTCATCGCGCTGCCCCTGCTCGTTGTGGTCGCCGATATCCTCGGCGTCGCCGGTGGTTTTCTTGTCTCAACCGTGCGGCTCGGCTTCGATCCCACCGCCTATCTGCAGGACACGTTGAGCTATCTCAAAGCGACTGATGTGATCTCCGGTCTGATCAAAGCAGCGGTTTTCGGCTTCATTATCGCCCTGATGGGCTGTTTTCACGGCTATCGTTCGCGCGGTGGTGCCCAGGGTGTCGGCGGCGCCACCACGTCTGCGGTGGTCTCCGCCTCGATCATGATCCTGGCGTTCGACTATGTTCTGACCCAGGCGTTCTTCACGCCCTGACCTTCTTCACGTCTAGAATCGAAGGCACCGAGTTCGCAATGAGCACGACGATCCAGCCCAAAATCCAGATCCGCGGCCTGAAGAAATCCTTCGGCAGCAAAACCGTGCTCGATGGCGTCGATCTCGACGTGATGCCCCGCACCAGCATGGTGGTGATCGGCGGTTCCGGCACCGGCAAATCGGTCCTGTTGAAATGCATCCTCGGCATGATCGAGCCGGACGCGGGCAGCATCATGATCGATGGTGAAAACGTGCTGACCGCCAAGCCTGCCCGCGCCCGTCAACTGCGCGACCAGATCGGCATGCTGTTTCAAAATGGCGCCCTGTTCGACAGCCGCTCCGTCTGGGAAAACGTCGCCTTCGGCCTGCTCGCCCGGGGTAAGGTTACCCGCGGCGAAGCCCGTGCCCTGGCAGCCAAGGTGCTCGCGCAAGTCGGGCTCGATGCCAGCGTCGGTGAGTTGTCACCCGCCGAACTATCCGGCGGCATGCAAAAACGCGTCGCCCTTGCACGCGCCATCGCCGCCGAACCCGCCATCCTGTTCTTTGACGAACCGACCACCGGCCTCGACCCGATCATGGGGGCCGTCATCGATGGTTTGATCATCGATTGCGTCAAACGCCTCGGCTCAACCTCGATCGCCATCACCCACGACATGGCCAGCGCCGCCCGCATCGGCGATCGGATCGCAATGCTGTTCGACGGCAAAATCATCTGGGAAGGCCCGGCCGCGACGGTGATGGACAGCGGCAATCCGATGGTCGACCAATTCACCCACGGTCGCAGCGATGGCCCGATCCAGATGGCCCTGCGCAAATAGAGCGATATGCGATTCATTTGACGCGGCAGCGGCAACGTAATCGCGTGAAATCGCTCAAAAAAACATAGTTCTAGAGTGTTTTGGTGAAAGCAAAACACTCTAGGTGAATCGCCCATGAAAAAGCCCGGAGGTTAATCCGGGCTCCTCAATGGGTTCAGAAGCCTGACGGATCAGGTGATGATCTTACCACCAATCGACCCGCTGATGCTTGCCGCATTGACGCCCAGCAACGTGATGTGTGTGCCGTCAGACAATGTGACCAACGCGCCAGGCGTACCGTTGAGGGTCGCGGAAGTGATGGTCTCGATGCTGGTACCGTTATTGGCGATCAGTTCGCTCGATGTCGTTTTGAAATTCGTGATGATATCGTTGCTACCGATACCGGTAGCACTGCCCATGAAGTAGATGTTGTTGGCGCCAGACGTGGTCGAACCCGTGATCGATGCGTTACCGCTGGAGGTAAAGAAGTACTGGGTGCCGGACCCTGCGGTCGAAATGATATCCGAACCGACGCCGGTATAGAACAGGTTGGAGCCAGTGACCGAGCTGGCCAGAAGGGTCTCATTCCCCGCACCGGCGAAGAGGTAATTGGCGCCGCTCGAACTCGTTGCCCCATCCGCGCCGGCGCTCAGAAGGTCGCCATTGCCACCACCTTGCAGGAAGACCGACCCGTTACCGCCGATGAGTGAGTTGTTGCCCGCGGTGCCACCAAGGAACGTGCCGCCAGCATTGCCGCCGAATGCCGTTTCAGAACCGGCGTTGCCGAACAGCGTTGCCGAGACCGTGCTGTTATTGATGAAATCGAGTGAGCCGGCGTAACCTTTCGAGGTGGCAGCAATCACCGAGGCCGATCCGGTCGCAACGATCGTGTTGCTGCCCTCATAGACCCGCGCAGTATCCTGACCACTGGAAATCGTGACGAAGTTCGAGCCGTGTAGATTGAGATTGTCGGTGCCACCACCCGCGACAATCGAATTCGTGCCACCGCCGGTGAACAGATCCACATTGCTGCTCGCGCCCAAAACGTAAGTCGTAGGCGTCATGCCGCTGCCATTGACCGTGATCGAACCGGGCGCCTGCACCACAACCGAACTATAGACACTGGCAACATTCAACGTCCCGCTGATCGAACCAGCCGTCGATGCGCCGAGACTATCGGTATTGGTGACTTCAAGCAGATTGTTCGTGCCGGAGATCGTTGATCCGTAAGTCGAACCAACAACTGAATCTAAATTGGTAAATCCGGCAGTGCCTCCAAGCACGCTCGCCGTGATGGCACCGAGCGAGGATTGCAAATTCTGCAATGCCGACGTCGACAACCCTCCGATCGGAACAGAAACCGCCCCCGACACCGACCCATTGTTGACGCCGCCGACAACCGTTACCGAACTACTCATATTGGGAAGCCTCCAAAAACTTAATTTATGGTTTCCGGATAGACGACCCCATGGTGCAAAGCAAGAAAAACTTCACAACCAAATGTTAAGATTCTTGGACACGCAAACTAACTAGCGACTTAAAACGGCAATATTTGCCTCATTTTCGAGCGATTTTAGACAGTAACTTTTGAACGCCGCGCCCCTATCCATCGGCATGCTGCGTTGCAATATGGATTTTCACATCGCAACCACCCGAGCCTCCTCACCAACTTCGTTGTTACAATCGGGACATTTTCTAAAATCGCGTCGGTTCCAGCTAATTGATTCTCATGATAATTTTTCCAACATGATCGCTTTTTTCCATAATCATGTGAGATTTTGAGACGTCACGCCAGTCGAGTGTCTGGAAGATCACCGGTCGCACCACCCCCGATTCCAGCCATGGCCACACGACATTGTGAAGTGATCGGGCGATTGCCGCTTTCTCCGCCGCGCTACGAGGTCGCATCGTCGATCCGGTCACGGTCAGTCGCTTCACCATGATCGGCAGCAGATCCAGACCGCTGGTGACGCTCCCCTGCATGAACGCGATCTGCACCAATCGGCCGCCCCGTTTCAGGACCGCCAGATTGCGCTGCGTATAGGGCGCACCCACCATATCCAGCACGACATCAACCCCGGCGTCCCTGGTCATCGCCTTGATGTCAGGCAAAAAATCAGCCTCGCGATAATTGATCGCGCCGACCGCCCCCAGATCGAGGCACGCCGCACATTTCGCTGCCGAACCAGCCGTCGTGTAAACCTTGGCGCCGAATACCGTCGCCAGTTGGATCGCGGTCACGCCGATGCCGGATGTGCCGCCATGCACCAGCACCGTCTCGCCCGGCGCCAAACGACCGAGGTCGAACAAATTGGCCCAGACCGTGAAATATGTTTCCGGCAGCGATGCCGCCTGCTCGGCGTCGAACCCCGCCGGCCACTCCAGGCACTGCCCCGCCGGTACAGCCACGAATTCAGCGTAGCCGCCGCCGTTGCACAGACCGGTCACACGGTCGCCAATGCGCCACGCCTCAACCCCGTCACCCAGCGCGACCACCTCGCCCGCCGCTTCCAGTCCCAAAATCGGGCTGGCGCCGGGCGGCGGCGGATACGCCCCCTTGCGTTGCTGAATATCCGGCCGATTGATCCCTGCCGCCGCCACCCTGACCAGAACCTCACCAGGCCCGGGAACCGGCACCGCCCCCGTGGTCAAATACATCATTTCGGGTCCACCCGGAGCATCATAGGTGACATGGCGCATTTCGCGGGGCAGGGTCATGGTGTCCATCCTCTCTTGTGCTAAGGCGCGGCGTGGCGGCGATCATCGCCACCACGCCCTTGCCCAGGCTTACGCATGATACTCACTCTTGATCCAGGTCGCATGATCGCTCAACCGCGCCCCCCTGCCAGACCGAACCGATGCGCCTGATCCGTCCGGACCCAACCCGACGCGCCCTGCTCGGCAGCGCTGCCGCCATCATCGCGCCGGTCGTGGCCATGGCGGCCGGCGCTACAGTGCCGGCACATTCCGCCAGCAAGGTCACCCTGGCCGCCTTGTTTCCCGATCAGGGCGCGCAGGCTTTGGCCGGCGACGAGGCCTGGCGCGGCGTCGCGTTGGCGGTGGCCGCCGCGAACCGCCACCGGACCGACGCGATCCGCCTGATCAGGGCCGATGCCGCGACCCTGGCCGATCCGGCCCGCGGCATCGCCCGTCTCGCCAAGGCGAGCCCCCCGACCGCGCTGCTCGGCACCTTGTCATCAACCACCTCCTTCGCGGCCACGGCGGCCGCCGAACTGGCCGATCTACCCTATATCGAACTCGATGCTCCGGCCGACACCCTGACCGCTCGCGGTTTCAAAATGCTGATCCGCACCGGCCTCACCACCACCGACCTTGCGGCCACCACCGCCTCGACCATCATCGGCCAGATCGCCCCGGCCTGGCACCAACCCGCCACAACGCTACGCATCGCCCTGTTGTTCGACGTGGGTGCGAGCGACGGCTCGTTCGCCGCCGCCATGCTTGGCATCGCGCATCGAACCAACCTGCCGATCCTGCTCACACTCGGTTACGCCACCGACTCGATGGATCTCGCCAGCGAAGTCGGCCGCATGCGTCGTGCCAAAATCGATCTGCTGATCCACGCCGGTCGCACCGAACATGTGCTGTTGCTCTACCAGGCGCTCGCGATGGCGGCGTGGCGGCCCCGCATGATCATCGGCGTCGGCCCCGGCTATGGCATGACGGTCATTGGTGACGCCCTTGGCCGCGCGATCGAGAACACGCTGGTGGTCGATGCCCCGCTCTACCCCCCAACCGGCCCCGCCGCCGCGATCGCCGCGGCCTATCGCGCGCGCTACGCGACATCCCCCCGCAGCGGCGCCAGCCTGACCAGCTATGTCGGCACCACGCTGGTCATCGCAGCGATCAGCGCCGGCGAACATCTCACCACATCGCTGATGGCAATCCACCAGCCACGCGGCACGCTCGCCAATGGCTGGGGCGTCGCATTCAGCCCCGACGGCCAGAACCGCGACAGTTTCGCCACCCTGCAACAATGGCGCGGCAGTCGCCTCGTCACGGTCGATCCCACCATCGCCGGCGCCACCAAGCCAATCCTCTCGCTCTAGCTCTATATTTTTTCGAGCGATTTCATGCGATTATGTTGCCGCTGTCGCGTCAACTTAATCGCATATCGCTCTAATCGCCTATCACTCCAGCGTACGGTCAGCCTGACGG
>NZ_JBMFGY010000111.1:0-4568 GCF_049977125.1 Acidiphilium sp.
AACGACCACGTAACCGGTCGAGAGTAGAGCGTTATGCTTTCAGCTTAACGCTCTAGTTCTATATTTTTTCGAGCGATATGCGATTATGTTGCCGCTGCCGCGTCAACTTAATCGCATATCGCTCTAGAGGGAGAGTTGACGTGCAGGATCATGATCCGTCGCGGCGTTCGGTATGGCTCGGCGGTATCGCGCTGGCCGGGGTGATGGCGGCGGGCGGCGTTGCGCGCGGGCAGGGGATTTCGTTGAATTTCACCTTCGGCTCGCCGGGGTACAATGTGGGGTATTGGGCACCGCCGCCGTATTATCAGCGGTATTATCCGCCATCGCTCTACGCGCAGTATGTGATGTGGTATTATTATCCGTCGTTGTATTACCGGTATTATTACGCGCCGCCGCCGCCCCCGCCGCCGGGGATTCCGCGTCCGCCGCGTCCGCCCTATGGCGCGCCGCCGCCGCCGCCGCCGGATCGGTTTTTTTCAGGGCTGCGGATGCCGCGGCCCGGACGCTATCCCGGCGCGCCGCATCCGCGGCCGGGTGGCCCGATTCCGCAATGGGGTCCGTCCTTCGCACCGCCTGGCGGGCCTCCGGGCGGGTATCGGGCCGGCGGGCCGCCGGGGCGTCGGCCGGAGAGGGGACCAGAGAGGGGACCAGCGGGCGGGCCGCCGCGTGGCGGTCCTGGCGGTCCTGGTGGTCCTGGTGGTCCGGGGCGACCCCAGGGGCCGGGTGGGCGGCCGGGACCGGGTGGGCCGCAACGGGGGCGGCCGCAGGGTCACGGCGGGCCAGACGGGAACGGCGGGCCGGGGGGTGGTCCGGGTAATGGTCCCGGTGGGGGGCCGGGCGGCGGGCAGCATCCGTGATCGCGGAGCCAATGCGGTGCGGCCAGGGTCGCGCATCTAGAGTGTGATGGTTTCAGCATAACGCTCTAGAATTATATTTTTTCGAGCGATTTCATGCGATTATGTTGCCGCTGCCGCGTCAACTTAATCGCATATCGCTCTAGGGTGGCGCATCTCGGATTGCGCGCATAGGTGTTATCCGGACTGGTTGCGTGATCGCGGCTATGCAGCGCTCACGGGATCGGCGATTATGCCAGCATGTCTGCCTCATCAATCGTCGATCATCATGCCCATGGCCTGGAGACGCGCCCGAAGGTGGCGCTGGTGCCGTTGACGTTGGGCGCCGGCCTCGGGTTGGGGCTGGGGTCGTTCGCGGGCGGCGCGTTGCAGAGTATTTATCCCTATGTCGCGGGAACGCTGGCGACGAGCAGCGATCACGCCTTGTGGACCCTGACCTATTTTCTGGTCCACTGGGCGCTGGGCATTGCGCTGATGCCCTGGTTCGCGCGCAAATTCGGGCTGAAGCGGTTGTTCATTCTGAGCATGATCGTGCTCGCCGCGAGTTGTTTTCTGGCGATTCTGGCGCCGTCGCTGACGTTGATGCTGATCGCGCGGTCGATCCAGGGGGTTGCCGCCGGGATTCTGGTGCCGCTGGTGCAGACGTTGCTGCTGACCAATTACCCCAAGCGGCATCAGACCCTGGCGGTCGCGCTGTGGAGCAATGTGATGCTGGTGCCGTTTTTTCTGGGCCCGGCGTTCGGCGGCTGGCTGGCGACCAATTATTCGTGGCTTGATATTTTCTGGCTGGTGATCCCGCTCTCGGCGGTTGCGATCGGTCTGGTGCAGGTCGCGTTGCCGAACGACCGGCCGAGGGTGGCGCCGCCGAAATTCGATCTGGTCGGGCTGGTGCTGCTGTGGCCGGGGCTGATTGCGTTGCAGATCGTGCTCGATCAGGGCGAGCAATTCGGCTGGTTCCGCTCCGTGTTCATCAGCCATGTCGCGCTGATCGCGGCGAGTTTGCTGGGTCTGTTCGTGATTTGGGAATTGTTCGAGCCGGTGCCGCTGTTGCAGTTGCGGCTGCTGGCGCGGCGCAATTTCGGCTTCGGCTTGCTGCTGCTGTGCCTTGGCTGGTCGATTTTTGTTGGCTGGAGCTCGATTTTGCCGCTGTGGTCGGAATCCGATCTGGGGTTCAACGGCTGGTGGGGCGGCGTGTTGCTGGTGCCGCTGGCCGCGACCGCGATTCCGATCGCCGCCGTGATGAGCCGGTTGACCCGTCTGATCAGTCTGCGGGGTCTCGCGGTCGGGTGTTTCCTGATTTACGGCGGGGCCTATGGGCTGGCGTTTTTCAACCCCGCGGTCGGGCTTGGCGCGACGATGCCGAGCGAACTGGTTCAGGGTATCGCGGTCGGGATGCTGTTCGTGCCGCTCACCATGATCGTGCTGGGCGACGTGGCGCCCGAGGATATCGCGATCGCCTCGACCACGAGCAATTTCATCCGGGTTTCCAGCGCCAATCTGGGGGTCACGCTGCTGACCACGTTGTGGCAGCGCCAGACCGCCCATATCCAGGATCATCTGCGCAGCGACATGCCGCGGGCCGCCGCCCGGTCATGGATCAGCCAGATGCAGGCGCATGGATTGTCGCATGATGGCGCGGTTGCGCTGCTCGATCATGAGGCGCGCGTTATCGCCGAGACCTGGAGTCTTGATAATGCGTTGCGCCTGTCGGCCTATATCTGCCTCGCGGCGGCGGTGATGGCGCTGGTGCTGCTGCGCGCGCCGCGAAGGGCGGGGTAGCGCGAGCGTCGGCGGGGTTAGGCGGTGGTGCCCTCGTCGGTCAGCCGGCCGGCGATCTGGCTCAGGACGCTGGCGTCTTCGATGGTCGGGGGGATCACCGGGTCGAGGCCGTTGGCGATTTGTTTCATCGTCGCGCGCAGGATTTTGCCGGAGCGGGTTTTGGGCAGGCGCTGGACGATCAGGGCCGTCTTGAACGCCGCCACGGGGCCGATGCGGGCGCGGACCAGGGCGACCAGCTCGGCGGCGATGTCGGGTTCGGCGCGGGTGACGCCGGTTTTGAGCACCACCAGCCCCAGCGGAACCTCGCCCTTGATGTCATCGTGACGGCCGATCACCGCGCATTCGGCGACATCGGGATGGGCGGCCAGGACTTCCTCCATCGCGCCGGTCGAGAGCCGGTGGCCGGCGACGTTGATGATGTCGTCGGTGCGGCCCATCACCCAGATGTCGCCATCGGCATCGACGGCGCCGGCATCGCCGGTGCGGTACCAGCCGGGAAACGCATCGAGATAGGCGCGGCGATAGCCGGCATCGTCCTGCCACAGGGTGGGCGCGCAGCCCGGCGGCAGGGGCAGGCGGATCGATAGCTGGCCCACCTCGCCCGGGGGCAGCACGGCGCCGAGCGGATCGAGGGCTTGAACGTCGTAGCCCGGACAGGCGCGGCCGCCGGAACCGGGTTTGAACGGCGTGAGGCCGGTGCCGCGAAACCGCGCGCTGATCGGCCAGCCGGTTTCGGTCTGCCACCAATTGTCGATCACCGGCTTGTCGAGCAGGGTTGCGATCCAGATCGCGGTCGGCGGATCGCAGCGCTCGCCGGCGAGGAACAGGGCTTCGAGACGGGAAAGATCGTAACGCCCGATCAACGCACCCTCCGGGTCCTGCTGCTTGATCGCGCGCAGCGCGGTGGGCGCGGTGAACAGGGTTTTCACCTGGTGCTGCTGGCAGACCCGCCAGAACGCGCCCGCATCCGGCGTGCCGACCGGCTTGCCCTCGTACATCACCGAGGTCACGCCCGCGAGCAGCGGCGCATAGACGATGTAGGAATGCCCGACCACCCAGCCGACATCGGAGGCGGTCCACATGACCTCGCCGGGGCGGACGCCGAAAATCAGGGGGATCGAATGGGCGAGCGCGACCGCGTGGCCGCCGTTATCCCGGAGGATACCCTTGGGCTTGCCGGTGGTGCCTGAGGTGTAGAGCACGTAGAGCGGGTCGGTCGCGGCGACGGGCACCGGATCATGCGGGGATGCCGCGGCCTCGGCCGTGCTGAAATCCTCGTCGCGCCCGGCGCGGAGGTCGGCGCGCAAGGCGTCGCGCTGAAACATGAGAACGCCGGCGGGGTGATGCGCGGCCAGGGCGAGGGCGGCATCGAGAATCGGTTGATACGCGACCACCCTGCCAGGCTCCAGCCCGCAGGACGCGGCAATCACCAGTTTCGGCGCCGCCGCGTCGATCCGCGCGGCGAGTTCGGGGGCAGCGAAGCCGCCGAATACCACCGAATGCACGGCGCCGAGCCGCGCGCAGGCCAGCATCGCGATGGCGGCCTCGGGTATCATTGGCATGTAGATCACCACGCGATCACCCTTGGTCACGCCGCGGGACGCCAGGGCGCCGGCGAGCCTGGCCACGCGGTCACGCAGGGTGCGATAGGTCAGGCGCTCGATCCGCCCTTCCATCGCGCTGTCCCAGATCAGGGCGAGCCGGTCGCCCGCGCCGGCGGCGACATGCCGGTCGAGGCAATTCGCCGCGGTATTGAGGACGCCGCCGGTGAACCAACGCCCGAACGGCCCCTGCGCGGGGTCGAACACATGATCGTAGGGTTCGATCCAATCGATCGATTTCGCGGCCTCGGCCCAATAGGACACATTGGTTTCTGACATCGTTTCCCCCGGAGCGCGAGAGTACCACAAGCGGCGATTCAGGGAAGTCAGGCGA
>NZ_JBMFGY010000111.1:4668-7992 GCF_049977125.1 Acidiphilium sp.
TCAGGCGATCCGCGAGAGCGCCGCGTCCAGTCGCGCCAGTTCGGCCTGGGCGGCGTCCAGCCGGTCGCGGTTTTCGGCGATGATGTCTTCCGGCGCCTTGCTGACGAATTCCTGGTTCTCGAGCTTGCGCGCGATTTTCTCGGCATCGCTCGCGGTTTTTGCCCGTGTCGCCGCGAGGCGCTTGCGTTCCGCCGCCAGATCGATGATGTCGGCGAGCGGCAGGATCAACGTCGCTTCGCCCAGAATCGCCTGCGCGGCGCCTTGCGGCATGTCGCCCTGCAAGGCCTCGAGGCTGGAGACCCGCGCCAGCCGGGCGATCTCCTCGCGCCAGCGTCCGGCGCGGGCCAGTGTTTCCGCCGAGGCGTCCCGGATCAGGATCGGAATCCGGGTTGCCGCCGGGACGTTCATTTCGCTGCGGACCGCGCGGATTTCCGAGATGGCGGCGATCACCCACGAAACCTCGTCCCGCGCCGCCGAGGCCTCGCTCACCACATCGCGCTCCGGCCATGGGGCGCGGATCAATGATCCCGCCGGGCCGTAGCCCAGCTCGTCCCACAGCGCCTCGGTGACGAAGGGGATCATCGGATGCAGCAGCCGCAGCAGAATGCCGAGCACATGCGCCGCCACCGCCCGGCGTTCCGCCGCATCGGCATCGTCGCCGGCGAGGCCGGGCTTGGCCAGTTCGAGGAACCAGTCGCAGAAATCGCCCCAGGTGAAGCGGTAACAGATCAGCGCATAATCGGCGACGCGATAGGCTTCGAGCGCCGCGGTCGCGTCGATCACCGCGCGGTTGGCGGCATCGAGAATCCAGCGCGAGAGGGCGAGACGCGCCGCCTCCGGCTGGAATCCGGGATCGGGACGGCAGGCGTTCATTTCGCAGAACCGCGCCGCGTTCCAGATTTTCGTGATGAAGCTGCGGTTCGCCGCGACCATGGTGGGGCCGAGCTTGATCGAGCGGCCGGCGCCGCTCTGGGCGCTGACGGTGTAGCGTAGCGCATCCGCGCCGTAATCCTCGATCAGGGTGATCGGATCGACGACGTTGCCTTTGGTTTTGCTCATTTTCTGGCCGCGTTCGTCGCGCACCAGCCCGTTCATCATGACGGTGCGGAACGGCACCTCGCCCATCACGTACAGACCCATCATCACCATCCGGGCGACCCAGAAGAAAATGATGTCGAACCCGGTCACCAGAACGTCGCCGGGGTAGTATTTCGCGAGTTCCGGCGTGTTCTCCGGCCAGCCCAGGGTCGAGAACGGCCAGAGCGCCGAGCTGAACCAGGTATCCAGCACATCCTCGTCCTGGTGCAGTTCGACCGCATGGCCGAAATGCTCCTCGGCGTCGCGCTGCGCCTCGGCCTCGGACTCGGCGACGAAGATCATGCCGTCCGGCCCGTACCAGGCGGGAATCCGGTGGCCCCACCAGAGCTGGCGCGAGATGCACCAGGGCTGGATGTTGCGCATCCAGGCGAAATACGTGTTCTCCCATTGTTTCGGCACGAATTCGATCCGCCCGTCCTCCACCGCCGCGATCGCCGGCTTGGCGAGAACTTCGGCGTTGCAGAACCATTGCTCGGTCAGCAGCGGCTCGATGATGGTGTCGCCCCGCTCGGCCTGCGGCACGGTGTGGGTGTGCGGCTCAACCTTGTCCAGCGCGCCGATCGCATCGAGATGCGCCACGATTTCCAGCCGCGCCGCGAACCGGTCGAGCCCTTCCAGCGAGTTGAAAAACTCGGGGTCGTGGGGGTTGGCGCCATCGCGCACCTCGGCCAGGGTGATCCGTGCCGCGCGGTCGAAAATCGAGGGCATCGCGAGATTGTGCCGCTGGCCGACCGCGAAATCGTTGAAATCATGCGCCGGGGTGATCTTGACCGCGCCGGTGCCTTTTTCCGGGTCGGAATACGCATCGGCGACGATCGGAAACCGCCGCCCGGTGATCGGCTGGATCACGGTGCGGCCGAGCAGGGCGGTGTACCGCTCATCGGTTGGGTGAACCGCCACGGCGGTATCGCCCAGCATGGTTTCGGGTCTTGTGGTGGCGACGATGATGACCTCGTCGCTGCCCTCGATCGGGTAGCGCAGATGCCACAGATTCCCCTTCACCTCGCGCATTTCGACCTCGAGGTCGGAAATCGCGGAGCCGAACGCCGGGTCCCAGTTCACCAGGCGCTTCGCGCGATAGATCAGGCCATCGTTGAACAGGCGCACGAACATGGTCCGCACCGCGCGCGACAGACCTTCATCCATGGTGAAGCGCTCGCGCGACCAGTCCGGCGAGGCGCCGAGGCGGCGCAACTGGCGGGTGATCGCGCCGCCCTGCTCCTCTTTCCATTGCCAGACCCGCTCGAGAAACGCTGACCGCCCGATCGCCTTGCGGGTGGTGCCCTCGGTCTGCAATTCGCGCTCGACCATCAATTGCGTGGCGATGCCGGCATGATCGGTGCCGGGCTGCCACAGCGCGTCGCGCCCGTTCATCCGGTGGAACCGGATCAGCACGTCCTGCAAGGTCATGGTCAGCGCGTGACCGACATGCAACCGCCCGGTGACGTTGGGCGGCGGGATCATGATGGTGAACGGGCGGGCATGGCGCGCGGGATCGGCGGCGAAGGCGCCCTCGCGTTCCCAGGTGTCATAAAGCCGTGATTCGAAGGCGGTCGGGTCGAAATTCTTGTCAAGCATGGGCGGATTATGCGCGAAACGCGGGTGCAGCGAAAGATGAGCGGCTAAAATCCGTCGCGCCCGACCAGACGCTCGATCTCGGCGCGCACCACCCGCTCGACCAGGCCGGGCAGATGGGCGTCGAGCCAGGATTTCAGCATCGGCCGGATTTCCTCGCGCACGATGTCTTCGATGCTGATGCCGCCCCGGCTCACCGCCAGCCCGCGATCGGCCGAGACCGTGCGCATCAGCGCCCCGATATGGCTCGACGCCGCCTCGGCCGCCTGCGCGCCCAGAAGCGGCTGCGGCGGTTCGACCGATCCCGCCGGCGATGATGCCGATCCCGCCTGCGGGGCGGGCTGCGGTTCATAGGGCTGATCGGTCGCTTCGGTGCCGGGCGGCGTCGCGCTCGAGAGCGTTGGTGACGAGGTGATGACCTCCTGCGCCGGCAATTCGGCGCGGGCGTGCCGCGCCGCGGCGGGTGCCGGTTCGGACACCATCATCGAGGAATCGAGCACCAGAACGGAATCATCGGCAGCATTGGTCGTTGCGGTGTCGGGCGGGACTGTCACGGGTTCGTCATCCTTGAGAATGCGCCGGATCGAGGAGAGGATTTCATCCATCGAGGGTTCAGCGTCGATCGGGTGGTTCGAGATGGTCATGGAAGGA
>NZ_JBMFGY010000111.1:8092-10180 GCF_049977125.1 Acidiphilium sp.
GGTGGTTGGTTCAGAAGCGTGCCGTCAGGACTGATCCCCGCCCGCGCGTAAGCTTCGTTGCCATTGCCGAACAAGGCGTCCTTGACCTGATCGTAATATTTCAGATCGTCGTAATGCGTGACCGGCAGGGCCAGATCGGTCGCGGTCAGCCGCCCGATCGCCGCGGCGATCGCGTAGGATTCATCGACCACATTGGCGATGTTCTGGATCTGCGTGGTCTGGGCGTTGAACAGGAGCTGCTGGGCGTTCAGCACGTCCAGCGTGTCACGCGTGCCGACGATTTCCTGGCGTTCGGTGCCGTCGAGCGCGATCGCGTCCGACCGGATCTGCTCCTGCGTGCTGCGCACCGCCGCCTTCGAGGCGATCAGCCCTTCCCAGGCCTGGGTCGCCGATTGCACCGCGGTGCGCCGCGCGTCGATCACGCCGGCGTCGGCGAATTGCACCTTGTCGCGCGCCTGACGGATCGCGGCGTATTCCGAGCCGCCCTGATACAGCGGCACGGTCAGATTGGCCAATACCTGCCCGCCGTTGGCGGTGGTGTTCGGGCCGCTCGGATTGTTCTGGTTGAACGCCGAGGCCGAGACCGAAAGCTGCGGCGCCAGTGCTGCGATCGCGACATCGACGGCGTCGTGATCGGCGCTCTGGGTGAACAGGGCGGCGACCACGTCGGGGTTGTTGATCATCGCCTGGCGCACCAGATCGTCGCGCCCCTTGATCGGCAGAGCCAGCGGTTGCGGCGGCACCAGCGCCGCCGCCGGATCGGCCCCGACCAGCTGGCGGAAGGTCGCGTTGGCGATGTGCAGATTGCCGTTCGCCACCTCGACCTGCTCCTGCGCGCCGGCGAGCGAGGCCTTGGCCTGGGCGACCGAGGTTTCGGTGATTTCGCCGACCTTGAACTGATCCTCCACCGCGCGCAGCTGCTGGCGCAGCACCCGGCGGTTGTTGATGTCGAGCGCGAGCAACTGCCGATCGGTGATCACCGTCACATAGGCCTGCACCACCTTGCTGAACACGCTTTGTTCGGTCGAGAGCAATTGCGCGCGGGCGGCATAGACGCTGTTTTTCGCCTCATGGGTCTTCGCCACGGTGGCGCCGCCGCTGTAGAGCGGCTCGGTCACGGTCACCTGCCCGATCATCTCGTTGCGGGTCTGCGGCAGCGTGACGTGGTTGATCTGGGTGATGCCCGGTGCAATGGTCGAGGGCACCTGTTCGGTGCTGCTGCCGGTGATCCGCCCGGCGGTGCCCTGCAATTCGATGGTCGGGCGCCAGCCGGCCAAAGCGGCGGGGACGGTTTCATCGGTCGCGCGGAGATTGGCGCGCTGTTCCTGCAGGGTCGGGTTGTTGGCATAGGCCTCGGCCAGCGCCTCGGTCAGGGTGCTTGGCCGGGCGTTGGGCCGGGCGTTGGGCCGGGCGTTGGGTGCGGCGAGCGCCAGGGGCTGAGCCAGCCAAAGCCCCACCGGCACCAGCGCGCAAAGGGCAGTCATTCGACGACGCATGATCATCCTTGTGCAAGCATTGAGAAACGATGATGGAGGTTCGCGCTGACGGGGCGGTGGTGGCACATCATCAGAACACGAACGCCGGCTCGGGATCAAATCCGGGCAGCTTGCTGACCTGACAATCCGCCAGCACATGCTGCGCGAGGCCCGCGCCGCTGCGTTCGGCGCGAACGATCCGCCCGACGCCACGCTGACGCACGATGGCGATCACCCGGCCGGCCGGGGTCAGCTGGCTGGACAGGGCGGCGGGCAGCGCCTCGATCAAGCCTTCGATCACGATCAGGTCGAACGGTGCGTGCTGCGGCGCGCCATCGCGCAGCCGCCCCGCGAGCAACCGCACCTCCGGCGCTTCGGCGGCGAGCGCCGCCGCGGCGAGCGCCCGCAGCTCGGCATCGGGTTCGAGGGCGAACACCGTGCCGCCGCAGGAGGCGAGCACCGCCGCGCCGTAGCCGGTGTTCGCGCCGATCACGAGAACGCGCTCGCCGGGACGGATCGCGGCGAAGGCGGCGAGCTTGCCGATCGTGAGCGGCGAGGGCATCACCCGCCCGCCGCCGAGCGGCAGTTCAGCCCCGCCGCCGAGCGGCAGTTC
>NZ_JBMFGY010000112.1:0-9960 GCF_049977125.1 Acidiphilium sp.
CGTTCCAACTCCGCCGCCGCCTGCGCCTGCATGCGCGCGGGAATTTCCTCGGAGAAGAGTTCCAGAAAAAACTCAGCCATCAGACAAGCTCACCGGCAACCCATGCCTCCGCGCACGATTTCGCCAGCGCCCGCACCCGGCCGATATAGCTGGCGCGTTCGGACACCGAAATTACACCCCGCGCATCGAGCAGGTTGAACAGATGGCTCGCCTTGATGCAGTGATCATAGGCGGGTTGGGCGAGGTTGCGCGCCACCAGCGCGGCGCATTCAACCTCGGCGTCGGCGAAGTGGCGGATCAGCATGTCGGTGTTCGCGACCTCGAAATTATAGGTGGAATAGTCTCGCTCGGCGCGCCGGAAGACATCGCCGTAGCGCAGCCCATGGATTCCGGCGGCGTCGTTGAATTTCAGGTCGAACACGTTCTCGACGCCCTGCACATACATCGCGAGGCGTTCCAGCCCATAGGTCATCTCGAAACTCGGCAGATCGACCGCAATGCCGCCGACCTGCTGGAAATAGGTGAACTGCCCCACCTCCATCCCGTCGCACCAGATTTCCCAGCCCAGGCCCCAGGCCCCCAGGGTCGGGCTTTCCCAATCGTCCTCGACGAAACGGAAATCATGCAGAAGCGGGTCGAGCCCGATCGCGCGGTAGCTGTCGAGCAGCAGGTCCTGGGCGTTTTCCGGCGATGGCTTGATGATCACCTGATACTGGTAATAATGCTGCAAGCGGTTCGGGTTCTCGCCGTAGCGCCCATCCGAGGGCCGGCGCGAGGGCTGCACATAGGCCGCCGCCCAGGGTTTCGGCCCCAGGGCGCGCAGGGTGGTGGCGGGGTGAAACGTGCCGGCACCCATTTCCAGATCATAGGGTTGCAGGATGACACAGCCCTGCGCCGCCCAGAACCGGTGCAGCGTGAGGATGATGTCCTGAAAGCTCAGAGAGGTGTGCGGCGGCGATTTCTGGTCGGTCATGGTTTCATGGTAAGCGGTGTGGCGTTTCTTCGGGCGTTTTCGCAATGCACCATTACGGGGCGGAAGGCATGAGAGCAAGATTGAGCCGGGCGGATCGGGTTGGAATCGGCGTGGTGATCGCGGTTTCCGCCGCCGCTATCGTGTTTCGGGACCTCACCATCGTGCCGCGCGCCTTCGTTGGGCTGTGCGCGGGCGCGCATGCGCCGCTCGTGTGCGTGCCGCGCCAGGCGGTGCTGTGGGCGCAGTATGAGGGCTGGTTCGGTCTCGCGGCGCTCGGCCTCGGTATCGCCGGCTTTCTGTTCGCCCGCCGCGGCCTCGGGGTTGCCGCCTTGGCGGTCGGCGTCGCCGCCGTGGTGAATTACAACGGCACCGAAGGCATCATCGGCGCCGCTCTCGGCCTGTGGGGCTGGCTTGAAGCCGCCGCGCCGGCCACGATGCCCCCACCGTCAGGAACCAGCCATGCTCGCCAATAATCACGCCTCTCTCGATTTCGACCTCGGCGAGGAGATCGACGCGCTGCGCGACGCCGTCCGCCGTTTCGCCGTCGCCGAGATTGCCCCGCGCGCGGCCGCGATCGACCGTGACAATGATTTCCCTGCCGATCTGTGGCGGAAATTCGGCGCCATGGGCTTGCTCGGCGTGACGGTGCCGGAGGCGTATGGCGGCGCGGGGATGGGGTATCTGGCCCATGCGGTCGCGATGGAGGAGATTTCGCGCGCGTCCGCCTCGGTCGGCCTGTCCTACGGGGCGCATTCGAATCTGTGCGTCAACCAGATCAATCTGAACGGCACGGAGGCGCAGAAACGCCGCTATCTGCCCGGTCTGCTCGATGGCTCCTGCGTCGGCGCGCTTGCCATGAGCGAACCCAATGCGGGATCGGATGTGGTGTCGATGCGGTTGCGGGCCGACCGGCACGGCGGCAGCTATGTGCTCAACGGCACCAAGATGTGGATCACCAACGGGCCGGATGCCGACACGCTGGTGGTTTATGCCAAGACCGACCCGGCGGCCGGCGCGCGCGGCATCACCGCCTTCATCATCGAAAAAACCATGCCGGGATTTTCCTGCGCCCAGAAACTCGACAAGCTGGGGATGCGGGGTTCCAATACCGGGGAATTGGTGTTCGAGGATTGCGTCGTTCCGGAGGCGAATATCCTGGGCGGCCTCGGCCGCGGGGTGAATGTGTTGATGAGCGGGCTCGACTACGAACGCGCGGTGCTCGCGGCCGGGCCGCTCGGCATCATGCAGGCGGCGCTCGACATCGTGATCCCCTATGTGCATGAGCGCGAGCAATTCGGCCAGAAAATCGGCGAGTTTCAGCTGATCCAGGGTAAACTGGCTGACATGTACGTCACGATGTCAACGGCGCGCGCTTATGTTTATGCGGTCGCCCGCGCCTGCGACCGCGGCAGGACCAGCCGCAAGGACGCCGCCGGGGCGATTCTCTATGCCGCCGAACGCGCGACCTGGATGGCGCTCGAAGCGATCCAGTGCCTCGGCGGCAACGGCTATATCAATGACTATGCCACCGGCCGCCTGCTGCGCGACGCCAAGCTCTATGAGATCGGCGCCGGCACGTCGGAGATCAGGCGGATGCTGATCGGGCGGGAATTGTACAAGGAAACCAGCTGAGGCCGGTGGCCGCCGCCCGGTTGCGGTGCGGTTATCCTGAGGCGGCGGCGCTGAACAGGGCGGCCTCGGCCTCGCGGCGGCGCAGCAGGCCGGGGAGGATGACGCCGTCGGCATAGTCCCAGCGGACGAACTGGTCGGCCGCACCGGTGTAGTCGCCCTGGTTGAGCAGGGCGAGCAGGGTCGAGCGTTCGAAATTGCCGGCGCCGACGTTATAGACGAAATCGGCCAGGGCGGCCTGCTGGTTGGCGTTGAGCGGGACGATGACCACGGCGTTGACCTCATCGAGCGCGCTGGTGAGGTCGCGTTCGACCAGGGCGAGCGCCTGATCCTGGGTGACCGGCGCGGTGTCGGCGGTGACCGGGTTGCCCCAGGCATCGATGGTCGAGCCATAGCCGATCGACCAGACGCCGCCGGGGTCGCGATAGGGTTCGGCGCTGAATCCCTCGAAGGGTTCGACCAGCTGGGTCGCGGCGATTTGCAGCGGGTCGGCGGATAACGGAAAATCCATAGGACAAATCTCCTTGCGATGAAGGTAGGACTTGCCACGAGGACGGGGGGGTGAGAAACCACCAACGCAACCTGTGAGTGCATAAAATGATCGGAAATGATCACGCGCGGCTGGCGGCTTTCACCCGTGCGGCGATGGCGGCGGATGTCGTGAGTTTCGATTTGTTCGATACATTGGTGCAACGGGCGGTGTGGCGGCCGGACGATCTGTTTGCGCTGATGGCATCGACCATGGCGGCGCCGGCGCGCGACTGGTTCGCGGCGGCACGCAGGGTGGCCGAGGCGGTGGCACGGCGGAACGCCGGGGCGCGCGAGATTACGCTGGCGGCGATCTATGACGAATTGCGGTGCGACGCGCCTGCGGGGATCGATTTCGATGCGGTGATGGCGCGGGAGGTCGCACTGGAGATCGACGGCATCGCGCCGGACCCTCAGGTGGCGGCGGTGTTTCACGCTCTGGTTGCGGCGGGTCAGCGCGTCATCATCGTGTCGGATATGTATCTGCCGCGCGCGGCGATCGAGGCGATGCTCGATCGGGCGGGGCTGGCCGGGCATGTCCAGCTCTATCTCTCCAGCGAAACCGGCCTGACCAAGGCGGGCGGGACGGTGTGGCCGGCAATCCGCGCGGAATTCGGGCTGGGGCGGGATGCGCGTCTCGTTCACCTCGGCGACCATCCGGAGGCGGATGGCGCGATGGCGCGGCGGCACGGGATCACGACGTTTCTGCTCGACCCGCCGGAGCGGCGGATTGGCGCAAACCGCTATCCGCCAACCGGCGATGCGCTGGTCGATCTGCCGCATGCGCTGCTGCGGCGGGCGTTGGCGCGGGGCGTCGGCGATCCGTATTGGCTGACGCTGGCCTATCTGGTGGTGGCCCCGACCGCGATCGGGATGGCCGGGATGATCCATGCGCGGGCAATGGCCGAGGACCGGCTTGTGTTCTTTCTCGCGCGGGACGGGCTCATCCTTCAGAAAGCCTATGAGGCGGCGTGGCGGGATCAGGCGAGGCCGGCATCGTCCTATGTCTGGTCCTCGCGGCGTTGCCTCAATCTCGCGTCGATCACGGCGTTGGACTCCGCCGATCTCGATTTTCTGTGTTCGGGGGTCAGTGATGTGACGATCGGGGATTATTTGCAGCGCGCCGATCTCGACCCGGCGGCGGCGGAGGTCGCGGCGGCGATGGCGCGAAATGGGGTGAGCGGCGCGACGGTGGTGAACGGCGCGGCGTCACGCGCGGCGTTGCGGGCGGTGTTCGCTGATCTGGCCGGGGCGATCATCGCGCGCGCGGCGGTCGAGCGGCGAGATCTGCTGGTGCATCTCGATGCGATTGGCTTGTTCGCGGGGAAGTCCCTCGTGGTCGATCTCGGCTGGCACGGCTCGCTGCAACGCGCGCTGATCCGGCTGGGCACTACGGCGCAGGGCAGCGCGCCGGATATGACCGGGATCTATCTCGGCACCACCGCTGCCCGACCTGAAGGGCTGCGGGCCGAAGGGTTTCTGTTCACCGATGGCGCGCCGGAAGCGGTGGTGGCAGCGACGGTCGGGCGGTCCTACGAGGTGCTCGAATTGCTGTTCTCGGCGCCGGAATCAGGAATCCGCCATGTCGCGTGCCGTGATGGCGTGCCCTTCCCCGTGCGGATCGACCAGGCGGAGGAGGCGCCGCGCTTGGCGATCGCGGCGCTGATCCATGAGGCGGTGGTCGATGTCGCGCAGGCGATGCGGCCGTATCTGCGTGACGATCATGTGGCGATGCTGCGGGAGATCGCGCTGGCGCGGCTGAGCGCCCTGCTCGCCGAGCCGGATCGGATCGATGCGGCGCGTTTCGCCAACGTGCCGCATGCCGAGGGGTTCGGCGCGTCGTCCTACCGGCCGATCGTGCCGCCGCCGGCGCGCCTGCCGCTTGCCGCCGCACGTGCCGCGCGCGCCGCGTTCTGGCCCGCCGGATTTCTGGCCCGGCTCGACCCCGGTTCACGCTTCGCCGTCCGCGCGATCAACCGCCTGCATCGCCGGATCAGCGCCACAGCATGAGCACCAGCCCTCCCGCACAGATCAACCCGCCGCCGGCGAGGATCGGCGCATCCGGGCGGATGCCATAGCCGAGCCAGTTGACCAGTTGCGCCACGATGAAGAACAGCACGACATAGACGCCGAGCACCCGGCCGAAATCCCATGGTCCGAGATTGACGAACACGCCATAGGCGGCGAGCACGGCGGTGCCGCCGATCAGCCAGAACACCCGGTGTAGCCCGGTGGCGTGCAGCCCGTTGCGCATCAGCGCATCGCCGCCGACTTCGAGTGTGGCGGCGATGACGAGCAGCAGCAGGACGGCGAGAATTTTCATCCCGCATTCGTGATGATATCGAGTGCCGCCTGCAGCATGTAGGATGCCGCTGCGGCATCGACCCGTGCGGCCCGCTTGCCCCGCGAAACATCCGCAGCGATCATGGCGCGGTTGACCGCAGCGGAGGAGAGCCGCTCGTCGATCATCGCGGCGGGCAGGTTGGTCGCGAAGGTGATCGCGTGCGCCCAGTCGCGCGCGGCCTGGGCGGCGGGGCCGTAGGTGCCATCCATCGACAAGGGCAGGCCGATCACCAGCGCGGTGGCGCCCTCCTTGGCTGCGATGTCGCGGATGGTCTGCGCCATCTCGGCCAGCTTGCCGCGCTTCATCGCGCCATAGGGCGAGGCGAGGCGGCGGCTGACATCGGACAGGGCGATGCCGACGATGCGTGATCCGGGATCGAGCCCGATCAGCCGTGCGTTGCGGGGCATTGCAGCCACCAGATCGGTCAGGTTGAACAGTGTCATGGTCGCGTTTATGATCCAGACCGCACAGAAACCCAAGGGATGCCCATGTCGCTCGACCCCGCGACGGTTCGCCGTATCGCGAAACTCGCTCGTATCCGCCTCGATGACGATGAGGTGCCGCGCCTCGAAGGCGAACTCAACGCGATTCTCGGCTACGTCGAACAATTGTCCGAGGTCGATGTCGATGGCGTGCAACCGCTGTCCGGCGGGGCGCAGATGGCGATGCGGCTGCGCGAGGATGTGGTGAACGACGGGGATTATCCCGAGCGCGTTCTGGCCAACGCGCCGGATCGGATTGGCAATTTCTTTGCGGTGCCGAAGGTGGTGGAGTGAGCATGCTGGACCTGACCATCGCCGCGGCGCTCGACGCGCTGGCGGCGAAAAAAATCTCGGCAGTCGAACTGACCGATGCCCATATCGCGGCGATCGAGACGCTCAATCCCAGACTCAATGCGTTCATTACCGTCACGGCCGATTTGGCGCGGGAGCAGGCGAAGGCGGCCGATGCGGCGCGGCAGGCGGGCGACGCCCCTGCCCTGTCCGGCATTCCGATTGCGATGAAGGATTTGTTCTGCACCGAAGGCGTGCGGACCACGGCAGGGTCGAACATCCTGTCCCCGTTCGTGCCGCCCTATGAGAGCACGGTGTCTGCGAGGCTGAAGGCCGCCGGCGCGGTGATGCTCGGCAAGGCCAATCTCGATGAATTCGCCATGGGCTCATCGAACATCACCTCGGCCTATGGCGTGGTCGAAAACCCGTGGCAGCGCGATGATGGGGCGAAGCTCGTCCCCGGCGGCTCCTCCGGCGGGTCGGCGGCGGCGGTGGCGGCGCGGATGGCGATGGGCGCGACCGGGACGGATACCGGCGGCTCAATCCGTCAACCGGCCTCGTTCACCGGCATCGCGGGGATCAAGCCAACCTATGGCCGGTGTTCGCGGTTCGGCATCGTCGCCTTCGCCTCCTCGCTCGATCAGGCGGGACCGATGGCGCGCACGGTCGAGGATTGCGCGATCATGCTCGGCGCGATGAGCGGGTTCGATGAACGCGACAGCACCTCGGCCGATCGGCCGGTGCCGGATTTCCGGGCGGCGTGCGCGCGCGGGGTGAAGGGCCTGCGGATCGGAATTCCGAGCGAATACCGGGTGGATGGCATGGCGCCGGAGATCGAGACGCTCTGGCAGGCCGGGATCGACTGGCTGCGGCAGGCGGGGGCCGAGATCGTCGACGTCTCGCTGCCGCATACCAAATATGGTTTGCCGGTCTATTACATCGTCGCACCGGCCGAAGCGTCGTCGAACCTCGCGCGGTATGACGGGGTGCGGTTCGGTGCGCGGGTCGAGGGCGAGGATCTGATCGACCTGTACGAGCGCACCAGGGCGGCGGGGTTCGGCGCAGAGGTGAAGCGGCGGATCATGATCGGGACCTATGTGCTTTCGGCCGGGTACTATGATGCGTATTACCTGCGCGCCCAGAAAGTGCGCGCCCTGATGCTGCGCGATTTCAACGAGGCATTCGCCACGGTCGATGCGATCCTGACGCCCACGGCGCCCTCGGCCGCGTTCGCGATCGGCGAAAAGATGGATGATCCGGTGACGATGTATTTGAACGACGTGTTCACCGTGCCGTCCAACCTTGCGGGCGTGCCCGCGATGTCGGTGCCGGCGGGGCTGGATGCACGGGGATTACCGCTCGGGCTGCAGGTGATCGGCCGGCATTTCGATGAGGAGACGGTGTTTGCGGTGGCCGGTGCGCTGGAGCGCGCGGCGGCGTTCAGCGCACGTCCTGCGGTGCGGGCGGGGGGAACGTCATGAGCTATACGATCGAGGGTGCGACCGGGACTTGGGAGTTGGTGATCGGGCTGGAAGTCCATGCCCAGGTGATTTCAAAATCCAAATTGTTCAGCGGGGCGGCGACCGATTTCGGCAGCGCACCGAACACCCAGGTCAGTTTTGTCGACGCCGGTTTTCCCGGCATGCTGCCGGTGATCAACCGTGAATGCGTGGCACAGGCGGTGAGGACCGGGCTCGGGTTGAACGCGCGGATCAATCTGGTGTCGCGGTTCGACCGGAAGAATTATTTCTATGCCGATCTGCCGCAGGGGTATCAGATCAGCCAGTACGAACATCCGATCGTGGGCATGGGCACGATCGACATCGAGTTGGACTCGGGCGAGACCCGCTCGATCGGCATCACCCGGCTGCATCTGGAGCAGGATGCCGGCAAGAGCATGCATGATCAGCACGCGAGCAAATCATTGATCGATCTCAATCGGTCGGGTGTGGCCTTGATGGAAATCGTCAGTGAACCCGACATGCGCACGCCCGAGGAGGCCGGCGCCTATGTTCGCAAGCTGCGCACCATCCTGCGCTATCTCGGCACCTGCGACGGCAATATGGACGAGGGCTCGATGCGCGCCGACGTCAATGTCTCGGTCCGCAAGCCGGGCGAGGCATTCCGCACGCGCTGCGAGATCAAGAACGTCAATTCGATCCGCTTCGTGATGCAGGCGATCGAGGCGGAGGCGCGTCGGCAGGTCGAAATCTGGGAATCCGGCGGCGAGGTGCGCCAGGAGACGCGGCTGTTCGATCCCGCGCGCGGTGAAACCCGCTCGATGCGCAGCAAGGAGGATGCCCATGATTACAGGTATTTTCCCGAACCCGACCTGCTGCCGCTGGTGCTCGACGAGGCGTGGATCGCCACGCTGAAAGCCGAACTGCCGGAACTGCCCGATGCGAAGCGCGCACGATTGATGCGCGATTACGGGATTTCCGCCTATGAATCCGCGATTTTCGTGATGGAACAGGTCACCGCCGATTTCTTCGAGACCGTCGCCACCGGGCGCGATGCCAAACAGGTCGCGAACTGGATGCTGGGCGATTTTTTCGCCGCCCTCAACCGCACCGGCCGCAGCATCGAGAACAGCCCGGTCAGCGCGGCGGATCTCGGCGCGCTGCTCGATCTGATCAAGGACGGCACGATCAACGGCAAGATCGCCAAGGATGTGCTGGAACTCATGGTCGAGACCGGTGAGGCGCCGGCCGCCATCGTCGAGGCGCGCGGCCTGCGCCAGGTGACCGATACCGGTGCGATCGATGCCGCGATCGATGCGGTGCTTGCCGCCAATCCGGACAAGTTGGCCGAATATCGATCGGGCAAGGAAAAACTGTTCGGGTTCTTCGTGGGTCAGGTGATGAAGGCGATGGCCGGCAAGGGTAATCCGGCGTTAGTCAACGAGGCGCTGAAGGCAAAGATCGGTGCGTCGTCCTCATGAATGCCGCATTACGGCGGTGTCTGCTGGCGTTGTGCTTACTAACGCCGTTCATGGCGATCGCCGCGCAGCCGGTGGTGCCGGTCGCCGGGCTCGTACCGCCGCTGGCGTTCACGATGAAGGATGCAAGTACCGGCAAGACCGTCACCGCCGCCGATTTTCGGGGCAAGGTGGTGATGCTGTATTTCGGCTATACCAACTGCCCCGACGTATGTCCTGACACGCTCTACAAACTTCATCAGATCTATCTGAAACTCGGCTCCGCCGCCGCTAACACGGTGTTTCTGTTCGTCACGGTCGATCCGGCGCGCGATACGCTGCCGGTGCTGAAGAAATATCTCGCGTTGTTCGATCCGCATTTCGTCGGGCTGCGCGGCAGTGCCAATCAGATCTATCAACTGACGCGGCGTTATCGTGTGGTCGCCTCGGTGCATCCTTCGCCGGACCCGGAAAAATATCAGGTCGTGCATTCGGCGTTGATCTATGTGTTCGGCCCGCACGGCAACGCGCGTTTCATCATCCCCGATCTCGGGCTGAACCAGCACCCGGATTATGCAGCGCTGACCAGCGATCTTTCAAAACTGGTCACGAGCCCGCAACCACGCGGCCTGATCACCTGGCTGGCCCGCCTGGGCTGACCCACATCACTCAACCAGCCACGACCCCAAGTAAAAAAAGTTTTTTGCTTCTTTTTTACAAAAAAGAAGCCCTTCCTGACGTCCCTAGCAGCCTGTCGGATTTGCGACTTGTGTGAGCAGAAAATTCTGAGCCTTGG
>NZ_JBMFGY010000113.1:0-9818 GCF_049977125.1 Acidiphilium sp.
CGCACCGGAAAAACAGGTTACGTTCATACTGATGCAGCAAAAGAAAAAATCAGACTTTCTAAACTAGGCAAAAAGAGAACCACAGCCGCGTACTATACCAAAGTCCACAAAACTGAATTGGTGTAAAACACACCCCGGATCGTCACCCTTGCCACCGGGTCCATGCCGTCGAACGCGCCGGGGTCAAAGTCAATGATAGACGAATTCTGTAGCGTAATCGCACTGAACGCCGATGTGTCCGCGTGCGATGTCACCGGCCCGATGATCGCCTGCGATTGCAATTGGGACACATAGGCGTTCGCCAGACCTTGCGTGCGCAGCAGCGAAACCACCAGCCGTCCCATGACGAACGGGGCGGGCGAGTTGACCACGCCGGTCGCGGTTTCTTCCTGATGCACGAACGGACCCTCGAACGAAAGAACCGCCTGCGATTTGCCCATATACGACGCGGTCACATTCAGCGCCGGGTAATTCGGCACGACGATATGGGTGCGAACCCGGTTGAGTGTGCCCTGAACGATTTGGGGATTGGTGCCTGACATATCCGTTTCCCCTTATGCGAAGGTTGTAGCGTCGAGATTGAACGTGATTTGCTCGAACCCAAGTTGCGGGGTCGCGGTACACGCGAAACCATCGTAAATCCCCGCCGCATAGTTCGATGGATTAGCTTGGGTGTAAGTATAGAATGGCGTTGCGGTGAAAGTCGCAGACAACAACAGACCAAATGCGACACCCGATGCGCCGACATTTTCCAGAACGGCGAGCAGGGTGTTGATGCCGGGTTGATTGTAATAAAGGGGCGGATTGGAATTGGAGCCGTTGATGATCGCGTTGGCGAGGCTGAGCTTGGCTTGAATCTGAATCCAGTCCACCGCGTACCAGAACATCATCTGGTTGCCGTCCATCGTGGTCCCGTTGCGGATCGTCGATGTGCTGATGCCGCCCTCGGCACCGGACAGGATGATGTTGACGTTGGCCGTTAGGAGAGAATTGATAGTGTTCTGGTTGTTTGCGAGAGGCCAAGGGTACGCGTCGGTGACGAATCGGAATCCGATCGGAGCGGCCGGAGCGGCGATGGACGGCGCGGTTGATAGAAACGCATAAAACACTTCGGCAGATTGAAACACGCTCGACGGTGCTGTGGGACTCGGTGCCGTAGCGATAATGGATTTTGTTGTTCCGTAAGCGCTGTATGTGGTCTCGCTGGTCGTGACGAAGAAGTACGTCTTGCCGGTTGCGCCGCTGTAATTCGCGGCCATCGTATTCAGCGCCGCGCCGTCCGTGTCCCATGAGGCGGGTGTGAGGTAGGAATAGAACACGCCGGGGTTGGCAGTGATCCACGTTTCCAGCGCCGTGATGCCGTTCGTCACCGCCGTCTGCACACCGAGTTCGAGCACGTAGAGCCCGACCGCGTTGCCTTGGGCGAAGAACGTCGTTGCCATGTTCTGCAATTCAGCGTAGTTGCCCGCCGTGCTCAGAACCGCTTCAACCGCAGCCAGCGTGCCGTAATAGGCATATGAGTTGGTCGTAAGGGTCGTGCCCCCCACCGATACCAGCGCTCCGCTCTGTTGAAATTGCGACGGCGCGGGGGCCGCGGTGATCGTCGCGTTGACCTTGACGATCGCGGACGTGATTGTAGTTGCCATCGGCGTACCTCAAAAAAAAGGCACCCGAAGGTGCCTCTGTGAACTCTGGATTTTCCGCGCGTCAGTCGTAGGAAACGGCGACGGTCATGCCTGTGCCTGGGACGATCAGGATGCCGGTCTGGCAGGGCGTCTCGATGCGATATGCGCCAACCGTTTCGGGGATCACCGCGACCTGATTGGCCGCCACATCGCCAGTCGTCGCGGCGGCGTCATAAACCGCGCCGGTCGTGGTTCCGGCTACGATGACCTGCGCGATGATCGGGACGCCCGCAGCGGGCTTGATAACCGTCGCGGATGTGATGTTGCGCGCGGTGAGCGTGCCCCACGCAGTCGGGCGTATGCCTGCCATCAGAAGTGCGCCATCACGATCGATCCCGCGGTCGTGCCGGCGGTCTCAACGAACAGGCCCGTCACGAAGCGGGTCGGGGGGATGCAGATCGGCCCGACCGCGTCGGCGGATAGCACGTAGAGCAGCGTGCCGGCCGTGCTGGTGCCGTCATAGACCGAGGCCGTCCATGCGGAGCCCGCGACCAGCACGGACGCGCCCATGAGCACGCCGCCGCCCGTCTTGACCTGGGTGCCGGTGCTGGTGGTAATCGGCGTGCCGGGGCGGGTGCCGAGCGGCAGATTGAGCGGATACTGGGGCATGTGCGTAGATCCTTATCAGGCGGTGAAGGGCGCGACGGTGGGGGTAACGGCCGCCGATAGAATCAGGCGGCGCGCGATCGCATCCGCCGTCGTCTGGTAGTAGGAGGCGACAATCTCGATCGTCTTTTTCTGTGCAATCGCGGAGATTTCGACCTGGAACCGCTTGTCGTCGCGGATGGCCGGGCAGTTCATAAACCCGAACGCGTCGGTATTCAGGGAGTATTCGATGAGCGATGCGAGATACTGAATCGCAAGCTGGTTGTTGAATCCGTAGAGCGTGAGCCGCACCCGGTCGCGAGCAAGTTGGTAGGACGGCAGATCGTGCAATGGGGATGCGCCGGAGCCGGTCGTGACCAGCGTGCCGGAAGAGGTTGTCACGTCGGACCCGGTTGATGTCGTGACATCCGTGCCGAGATCGATCGTGCCAGGCCAACCATAATGCGGAAAGTTCTGCAAAACGTCAGTGCCGTCGGGTTCAATATGCGCCACGATGTAAGGTGGCGGCAGATTGTCCGGCACGAGGAACGACGGAAACACGGGAGCGAAAGAGTTCTGGGTCAGCCAGATCGGCAGGCTGTTGGAGACGATAGGCTGCAACGCCAACAGATTGGCGGGAGAATCCACGATCTGCGATTGCAGGGCCGGATAGACCGCGAACCCGGCGTAGTGAAACAGGTCGGCGGCTTGGTAGAACGGACCTTGCCGCGAGAACGCAACTAGGAATGGGCCGGTGCTCCCGTCCGGGCTCGCCTGGAAGTCGATCGAGGCGATCCACATCGAGCCGGGGTTGACGGTGTTGAGGAACTGAACCTCGGCTTCAGCGCTGAAAATCACCGAGTTCATCGCAAGCGTTTCGGCTTCTTCCTGCTCTTTCTGGACGCCGTAATGCAGCGAGCCTTTGACCTGATTTTGAGCGCCGGACGCGACCCAAAACACGTAGCCGTCAAGCGGGAGCACGTACCGCGAGTATTGCCGGAACGTGATGACCTGATTGCGGGATAGGTTATCGAGGCCTTGGAATAGGGCTGTGGTTAATTCGTTCGGTGCCGCGCCCGCTTCACTCGCGAAGGTCATTTGATCTGCGCGCGGAACGCTTGCCTATAAAGTCCGGTATCGACAAACGCGGGCCGCGCGTTCGTCTTTTTCCCCTTGAATCGCAAGGAATTCCCCTCTTCCGCCGCCGCGATGGCGATCCCCGTCACCTTTTGCCACTCGTCCCGGTTCAGGAAGTTGACGAAATCGGTGCGGATTTTCTGCATCGTGCCAGGCAAAACCGTCCGCGCGATGGGGCCACCGGCGGCGAGGGTCTGGATTTGCTTCGCCATCCCATCAACCATCTGTCCGGCGATCTTCTCTTTGTTCAGCTCGTAGAAGACGCGCATGATGTGGTATTTGTCTTCGAGGATTTCAGCGACTTCCCATGTCGTGGTCGCGCCCTTGGCGTCCTTGCTGGAATAGGCCGCGTTCTCGACGCCAAGCTGCAAAAGCATCAGGACACTCCAACAACATAAGGCCCGTACATCTGCGCATAAGCGAGGTAATCCCGCCCCCACGGCGTGGCGAGCAGCTGTTGCGCCGACATCGGCAGCGCCCGATACCATTCCGGCACGACCAGCGTTTGCGACGTTCCCTCATCGCCCGAAGCCATCACCACGCCGGGCTTGAACGTCATCACCCCGAACGTCGCGCGCTGCGATTGGTAGAAGGTCTGGCCCGGCACGTCTTGGGCAAGCCGGACGAACCGATCCGCGCCAAAATCGTACACGGCCTTGGTATAGATCACCGCCGGCATCTGCGGGCACGTCAGGGCTTCGGCCATCGACCAGTCGAACGCCCATTGGAAGTATTCGCTATCGGCCGGCGTACCGGAATAAACGATCCCCTGGTTTTGGCAGTAGGTCGTGAAATCCGTGATGTTAGGGCCGGCCGACCACGACATCAGACGGGCAGGCGGTCAGACGCATTGCGCGCCATACCGGCGTCCACTGAGATTCTCATGGCCTTCTTGCCGAGGCGGCCCATGTCGTGCTCCTGCGCCATCTCAATCTCGGCTTCCTTGGCGTTGGTGTTCTCGATCTGGGTTGCCCCGGCCGAAATCGCCGCGCGCGTGGCCTCCTTGACGGATCGGTCCTGCGCGTTGTCCAGCGTAGCCTCATAGCCGGCCAGCACGTCATCGTCCTTGATCCCGCGGTCTGTGCTGTAAATCACGCCGGAATAGTCCGCGAGGGAAACGCTGATTTTCTTGCGGTCCACCGCGCCGTGCGCGACCATATGCTCGATCATGGCGGCGGTTTGTTCCGGCGAGAAATTGTCGATTTCGCGTGTCTTCTTGGGGTGCAGTTTCAGCGTGAAAACGCGCTTCATTTCCGGGAGACGCACGTTGAACTCAAACGCCTGCCGGGTCGTATTGCGGACATAGAGTGTCATGCGGCCCTCACGAATACTGCATGGAAAGGATCGTCAGACCTTGCGGACGCCAGCACCAGCCGGGGGTGGCGCGCGTTTCCAGAACGGAGGCGATGCCGCCATCGGGGGTTGGCGTGTCGATTTTGATCGGGGCGGCCACGTCGGTGTACATCAGGTTGACCGCCTTGGTGGCTGGCCCGAGCTTGCCGAATTCGTTGGTGTTCATGCCGGGGATCGTCGGGATTTCGATCTCGGGGGTTGTCATGATCACCGCGTCGGTGCCGCCGGCGCCTTTGCCGATCAGGGTGTCGTCATAATACCATTCGATGGTATCGCCGATCTCTTCGGCCAGTTTCTGCATGGTGCCGGCGACCGTGTTGGTGCCGCCGCCCGGACGCTGATACGAAGTGACCTGCACGATCGACGCGGCCTGGAATTGCAAGAAAATGCGCTGCGGCGAGAGGATCACGATGCGGTTGGAAATGCCGCCGCCGGATTGGAACATCCGGGTTTTAAGGTTGACGTACTGACCCAGCAGGAACTCAACCATATCGCCGTTGTCGTAGGTCTCGACGGTGGTGTTGCCAAGGTTATCGGCCGGCATGGTGACGTTGGTGGCGCCCGCGACGTTCAACAGACCCTCGCCGTTCGCGGCATTGTAGCCGTAGAGGTAGATCGAGCGGAGCTGCTGAAAGATACCCTGACGCTGGCCGTATTCGTATGCGGTCGGCAGAGACACGGCGTAGCGGCCCGCGGCGGCCATATCGTGCCGGTCATAGACGACGCGGTTGCGGACGAGGTAAGTTTGCGCCTGCTCGTATCCGGCTTCGAGCGTCGGGCTCGGCAACCAGTTGGAAGCAAACTGCGCGGTCAGGGCCTCGGTGCGGATGTCAAGCCGGTTGACGTACACGTAGAGGTCATCAGAACCGAGGCGCACGCGGGGCGCGCTTCCGGCCATCGTGTTCATGAAGCCCGACGCTTGCGCGTAGGTCATGATCAGCTCGGGTTCGGAAAAACTCGGGTGGACTTTGGCTTGTGCGGGAAATAATGCGGCCATTGGGTGTCTCCTTTAGATCGCGATGACCGCGCACGCCTGGCCCGCGAGCCAGTTCACCGCGCCGGTGGTCGAATTGTACGAAACGATTTTCGAGTTCGCGGCGTTGACCGACATGAGTTTTGTCGTTGCCGGAAGCGCGACAGTATTCGCCGTGCTTACGGTGGTCAGCCAGAAGTTGACCGTGTCCCAATACAGCGGAGTATTGCGCGAAACGCCCTCGAAATCGGACAGGCCGCCGCTCAGGATCGGCACGGGGATGCGCGCATTGGTCCCGAACGAGTAGAACGCCACGCTCTGCCCGGCCGTCGCGATGGCGACGTTGTTGCCAGGCGTCTGGATCATGTTGATCGCCTGATCGAACACGGTGAAGCCGTTAAGCTGCGTCGTGCTCGCCGGCTGGATCACTGACCCCTGCCGGTTATCGGTAATCGCGGCGTCGGACGTATCGATCAGGATACCCATCCCGCCCCAGATCGGCATCGTGACAGTCGATCCGACAATGCCCGCTTCGAGCCACGCCCGACTTGCCCAATCCTGCTGGGTAAGACCCTGCATGTAACCTTGGGTTTCGAGCAGAAACGTATTCTGCGGCGCAGTCATCAACGCCGGATTAAAGGAGATGTTTGCCATTGCGTTGATCCTTAATTACGCGCCGTGAGGCCGCGATTGATGCTGATCTTGCCGCCCGCGCCGTATGAGTACGGCGCCCAGGCTGCGGCAGGGTCGCCGACGTATTCGGTCACGTCGTGCCCAAGCTGGCGGGATTTGATCGCGCGAAGCTGGCCGGCCGGCATAACGGCGGAGGTTTTCACCGCGGCGGCGGCATCGGCGAAAATGCGCTCCTCGACGGTGTCGAAGATCGTCCCGGTCAGTGAATCCAGGCGCTCGCCCTTGAAGGTGTCGCTGAATTTCTTGAGCGATTCCGCAAGGCGTTTGCGATACGCGATGGGGCGCTCGCCGGGAATCGGCTCGGGCACGGGGCGGCCGAGCACAGACTGGAACAGGCTGTCGGCGCGGCTGCGGGCGTCGGCGAGGGCGTTGCGATCTTCGACCGAGGGCTCGGTGTAGACGTGCTTCATCTGATGTTCGAGCGCCGCGATTTTGGCCTTCATGTCGCGGTTTTCGGCGGCGATGGAGCTGTCCTTGCGGGCGCGGTCCTCGCGGTCCTTGCCCTCTTTGTCTTCGCTGTCCTTGCGGTCGGCGGCTTCGAGGGCTTCGCTGTCCTTGCGCTCGGCATCCTTGCGCTCGGCATCGGCCTTGCAATCGGCGGCATCTTTGCGCTTGCCGTCGCTGTCCTCGGTCTTGTCCTCGCCTTCGTCCTTTTCGCCGTCCTTGCGCGCGGAGTCCTTTCGGTCCATCGCGTCAAGGCGGTCCATGACGTCTTTGTGCGACTTCATCAGCGCATCGGCCCAGGCGGGGATTTCCTCGCTGTCCTTGCGTGCCGCATCATCGCGGGTTGCGTCCTTGCGCGAATCATCACGCTCGGCCGCTTCGAGTTTTTTATCCTCGGCTTCACTCATCGTTCGGTCCTTTTCAATAATCAACGCCCGATGGCGGGCCGCCTTTGTCCCAAACCCCTGCCGTACAAACGGCAATGTGGTCGAGGATTCGTGGTTCGCCCTCGATCAACAGTCTTGATCCGTCAGGAGCGCGTGTTATTTTCATCTGTGACTGTTCAAACGAGACCGCAGGGCTTGTGCTGATGTGCGTTGTGCCCATCAGTTCAGCA
Organism: Acidiphilium sp.; assembly: GCF_049977125.1. Classification (NCBI taxonomy): domain Bacteria; kingdom Pseudomonadati; phylum Pseudomonadota; class Alphaproteobacteria; order Acetobacterales; family Acidocellaceae; genus Acidiphilium; species Acidiphilium sp. The sequence goes on from NZ_JBMFGY010000113.1 coordinate 7,487, forward strand.
GCGTCTTCGTCGTATATTAAGGCAATGCACCAAACCTCATCCTCGATGAGATAAGGCAGCATCACCGAACCGATCGTTCGGTCTCGGTATTCTTCCGTGTTCAGGATTGACTTGTCGGGATGGTCGAAGATGACCGGCAGACCTTGGCAACGCTCCAAGAAATCGGCGGTCAGGTAGAATTCGGGCGGCCGGTAGACGTACTCATTGAGCGACGGCCGGAAACTGATCCCGGTGCCGGTGATCCGAATGGCGAACAACCATTTGTTGCCGAACCGTTGCGGGCTATCGATTTTGCCGTCACGAATGTCCCGCGCCACATCTAGTTCGGTGACGACTTCGGGCGGCATTGGTCATTCCAATCAGGCGATGGCCGCCAGACCTTTTTTTGTCAGCATGTCGCGGGGGAGATCGCCAAGGTCGTAAACAAACTCGGCGTGACATTGGCAGAATGGCTCTTCGCCCACCGCCGTTATCGTGTCGTAATATCCGTCAGGCCCCGGTTTCACGAGGCCCTTGGCGGTCGCCCAATTGCCCCGCATGAGGTAACAATGGCCGTCGCGCTCTTTGTGGTCCTGCCGGTAGTCGTATCCGGGGACGCGCCAGTTGGAGCGCCAGATTAGAGCAATCGCGCCGTCGCCCTCAGCAACCGTTTGGTTGATGTTCGCCAGCAATTTGTGGCCTTGGTCGATCACCACGCGGCGCTCTTCAAACGTCATCTGCTGGATCGACTTGCCGATCCGCGCCTTGGCTTCCCGCTTATCCATTACGCGGGTTCCGCCGGGCGGGATGCTCGTCGCGAGACCGACGAACCGCTGTACCGTTTGGTCCACCGCCTTCTTGCGGTTGATCTTGATCAGGTCCGCGCTCGCCAGGATGCGCCGCTCAAGCAGGCCGGAGAGTTGATGCCCAACCCGGTCGATCGCCGCGTCCCGCAGACCGGGATGGCTCTTGCGCCATCCTCCGCCCTTGAACCGTTGCGTGATGGTCTCAAGCGCCGTGCGGACGCGCCGGGAAACCTCAAAATCGGTCGGCATGTCGCGCTCAATCGCCTCGCGGAGCATCCCGAGCCAGTAGTCAAGGCGTTCGTCGCTATCGTATCCGTATTTCTGGAACTCGCTCAGCGCCTCCGCGAGAACATCGCGATAGCTAGGCGTCTTTTTCAGCATTTTCCGGCGCCGGCGCGGGCGGCTCATAGGACGCGATCGCGTCCGGGTCGATGATGAGCTGGCTGCTGTAGAATTCCTTTTGGTCGTTCACCAGATCGGCCAGCCACACACACACGGCGGCCTTGGTTTCCGGGTCGGCGGCGGACATGATGATCTCCGCGATTTTCGCCGCGGGTTCGAGTTTAAGCTGGTTGGTCTTGGCCTTTTCGCTGTCGGGTTCGGTCAGCAGGTTAGGCCATGACGGCGTGAATGCGTCCATCCACTCATGCAGCGCCGCATTGTATTTCAGCTTCCCGTACCGCTCCGGGTATTTGCGCTGCATCGACTTGTAGAACGCGGGCGACCATGCCCGGCGCATTACGATATTGTCCATGAACCCGTAGAGCGGCTCCATCTCGATCCGAAGGGCGTCCACGAAATGCGCGATCTGCTTGGCGTCTTCGGAACCCTCGCCAAACCCTTCCGCAAGCTTCTGCTGCGTCAGGAAGGCGGCGGGGCGGCCAGATGCCACCGCGATGTTTTTGAGGATGTTGCCGCGGCTATACTCGCCCGCCTGCTGCACATGCTCGAAATTGAGGCTCGCCAAATCTTCTTCGGTGCCGATCGACACGACGTTCTTGTTTGTTGCGCCCTTGATCGAAGTGCGGAACATCTGCTTGAACGCGCGGCCGGCGTTGTCGATCACCGAGCCGGGCGACTTTGCTTTGTAGACCAGCAGGGCGAGTTTTTCCTGCACCTTCTGATCGGCGATCATCGAGATCGCGAATGATTTCAGATCGTAGAACGCGCGCTGGTAGACGCTGCGGCCGACAAATCCGAATGCCGAATTGGTCCATTCGATAAACACGGGCTGTTCGTGCATCAGCACGATTGTCTTCGTGTTCGACCAAACCTGACCGCTCACGCTCACCTGTTCGGGGTGCATGAAATCAACGGCGAGCGGGTCTTGGTTCAGCACTAGGCTGCCGGCCGTGTTCAGCGGGTCGAAGATGTTGAAATACAGGTCAACATTGTGAATATCGTCGAGGGGTAGAGGCTCGTGCGTGGGCGCCTTCGTTCCGTCGGCGTTCACCACGTTCACGCCAATGGTCGAAACGCCATAAATCTGGCTGACTTGCGTAGCGCGAAAAATGATGTTGTCGGCGCCGATCTTGCCGATCGATTTC
>NZ_JBMFGY010000114.1:0-9519 GCF_049977125.1 Acidiphilium sp.
CGCGATCTTCGGCAAAATCGGCCAAGGCAAGACGACGCTGATGCTGGCGATGCTCGCGCTTCTGCCGAAGTATTTCCAAAACAGCGGTGCCGTCGTGTTCTTCGATAAGGATCACGGCGGGGAATTACTGTGCCGCGCGGTGGGCGGGCGCTACGTCGCCATCCGATCGGGTCACGCCAGCGGTCTCGCCCCGCTGCGCGGCCTGCCCAATGATCCCCAATCCGCGGCGTTCCTGGTCGAATGGCTGAGCGCCCTGATCGCCAATGACGGGCATGGCCCGCTCCCTCCGGATGACAATGCCCGCCTGTCTCGGGGAGTCGAGGCCATCCTGAGCCTGCCGCCCGAGATGCGGTCTTTGGCGGCGCTCCGGCAATTCCTGGACTGGCGCAATCCGCTCGGTGCGGGGGCACGGCTCGAACGCTGGTGTCGCGGCGGAAGCCTGGGATGGGCGTTCGATGGCGATGAGGATCTGGTGCATTTCGATCGCATGACCTGCGGGTTCGATCTGACGGCTATCCTCGACAATCCGCTGATCTGCGCCCCGGCTGCGAATTATCTGCTCTATCGGATCAGCGTCGCCCTCGATGGGCGGAGGTTCGTGTTGTCATGCGACGAATTCAATTTTTATTTGTTGAATCCGTTGTTTGCGAAAATCTGGCAGGATTTCACCCTGACGGTGAGGAAATCCAACGCGGTCGTTCTGCTCGCGACGCAGGAACCGGCCCCCGTCCTCGCCTCGAAAGAGGGCAATTCGATCATCAAAAACTGTCCGACCCTGATTTTCTGTCCGACGCCGGGCGCGGATGAAACAGTGTACCGGACCGGCCTCGATCTCACGGAAGGGGAGTTCCGGGCAATCCGGGAGGATATGCTGCCCGGCTCCCGTCAATACCTGATCAAGCGGCCCGGCGGGTCCGTCATCGTCGATTTCGATCTGTCGTCTATTCCGGAATGCGTCGCGGTGTTGTCCAGCCGGAAAAACACCGTGGCGTTTGCTGAGCGTCTGCGATCCTCGCATGGCGATGACCCCGCCGCCTGGCTCCCTGAGTTCATGCAGCGTTTCCACGAAGCCGTTGATTAGGAGAACCATCATGCGATTTCGCATAGTAATTCTCGGGCTGTTCGTCGCCATGTTCGGCGTCGCAACGCCTGCTCTCGCCCAGGTGCCGGTGATCGACCCCAGCGCCATTGCCCAGCTCGTCCAGCAACTCGCCACGACGAAGCAGGAATTGCAGGAGGCGATCAGCCAGTATCAGGAGGCGAAGGCGACGTTCCAGACCCTGTCCCAGGACGTGAACCCGAACCAATGGGGTCAGGAGCTGGAGCAACCGCTGATGCAGGACTCCATGCCGAACACCACGCTTCTGCCGGGGATGCTCGCGGGGATCAGCCCCCCAAGCGATCTATCCGGCAATTTCGGGTCACTGGCGCAGCAATATCTCGGACAGAATCAGGTCTATGCGCCGCAGGGGCAGGATTTCCAGGCGACGCAGATGCGTAGCAGCGAGAACTCCATCGCGGAAATCGAGGCCGTCGCCACCCAGAACCTCCAATCGCTCCAGGCCCGCGAACAGGAAATCCCCCAGATTCAGGATCAGCTCACCGGGGCAACGACGATTCAACAGGTATCCGCAATTCAGGCCCGCCTGAGTGCCGAACAGAATTACGCTCAGGCTCAAACCGCACAGGCAGCGAACCTCCAGGTACTCGCTGAGGAACAGCAACAGGCCCAACAGGAAGCCGACACTGAGGATTACCGGGAGAATATTGATCAAAACCTGTCGTCCGAATGTCAGGAACTCGCGTCAGCCGGTCAATCAACAACGGGATGCCCTCAATGACCGCGAAATTCGTTATTCCTCTACTGATTTCAATCGCTGTTTCGGTGTCAATCATCGCTGCAATTATGGTCCATCGACATGACACGCGAGTTGAGCACCGAGAGACTTACGAAAACTCGTTAAATTCATCTCTCGCCGCCGTATGCCTCAAACTTGCCCAAAACCACCAATCGACGGCTGGCTGCCCGAAAGGGAGTAACTGATTATGGTACTAATCCCTATCAATGGTAGTAACACATTCACATCACTATATAATATATTTCAGTATTCTGTAATAGATCCAATTCAGGGTCTCGTATCGGATGTAATATCTGCTGCCGGGATTCCACTCCGTGCATTGCTCATTCTGATGATTCTCATCATTGGCGGTGAGATGTTGATGGGGCGCACAACGCCGGGTGCGGTGCTCAACAGATTCGTGCGGATCGGGTTTGTTGTCGCGCTGATCGCCAATTCCAGCCTGTACTATCACTATGTGCAGGACTTTTTCATGACGGGAATCCCTGATTTCATCACGAAACACGTCATCGATGTTTATACCGCCGGCGCGTCGTCCTCATCATTGGCTGCCACTACACAAGCGTCGCCCGGCGCCGGCTTTGATGATGTATTAAATCAGATCATCAAAAATGCTTTGATTGCGAGCAAATCGGCACCGACTGGTTTGCAGGGTATTGTCCCGTCATTCGAGGTTGGTTTGGTGGAATTGATCTCCATCCTGGCGCTCGGATTTTTGTTCGCCGTCTTCGTGACAGTGCAGACTATCCTGGGAATTACTGTCGTCATCGGCCCGATCATGATACTCGGCTATATTTTCGAGTATACGAAGCGGATAACTGACGCCTGGATTTCAGCCCTCGTTACCCTGGCAATAATGACGCTCGTTGTCGATGTTGTTGTTCTCATTCTGCTTGGCGCGATAAACGCCATATTCTCCAACATGGCGCTCGTGAAGGGCGATTTCTCCCAGAATATCGAGGCCCTGCTCGGGGGGGCTGCCGGCATCGTCGTCATCGGTCTCGCGGTGGCCGTCGTGCCGCGTGTGATCGAGGGCATCGGTGGCGGGGTCGCGGTCGGGCTCGGTCTGGAAAACGCCCATCGCTGGCTGCGGGGCGGTCCGGTCGTCGAACGCCCGCTCAATGCCGCAGGACGCGGCGCACAGTTTCTCGGCCGTCAGGCCGGGTCTGCCGGCCTTCGGGCCGGCGGGCGCGGCGCACGGGCACTCTATCGGCGCGTGGCGGCTCGCTTTCGTAATCGCAATGGTGGAGATACCTGATGATCCGTCTGGCTCTCGTGGTGACACTGGCCGGCCTCCTGGCGGGCTGCGCGTCCAGTGATCCGCTCGCCCATGCCCATGGTCCGGTATTCGCGCTGAACGCCGGGCGGTGGCAGCCAGCCCCGTCACAGCTCCGAGTGCCGCCGCGGGTGCCACACTCATGAACGCCTTGCGCAAAACCATGGCGGCTCCGGTCGATCCCGACCGGCTTCGCGAATATTTTCAGGACGTTCAATCGTTCCAGTCGAAACAGACGCGATCGGCGAAGTTCTGGGGCCGTGTCGGCTGGAGCATCGCGGGCCTCTCGCTCCTGATCAACGCAGCACTCGCCGGAACGGTGTTCATCCTCGTTCCGCTCAAGCAGCTCGTGCCCGTCTACATCAGCCTGCACAAGGACGGCACGTTCACATCGACATCAACCATGTCCGATCTGCCGCCGACGCAGAAGGCGGCGGCGCTGCGGGCGGCGATCTGGCAGTATGTCCGCGATCGGGAGAGCTACGACTATGCGGATGCCGGCTATCGCTACGACGTGGCGAGCCTGATGTCCTCTCCGACCGTCCGCGCGGAATATCATCACAAGTTCCTGCTCGGGGACAATCCGAACACCGTGCAGAAAACCGTAGGCCAGCGCGGTCAGATCAACGTCCACATGATCAACATGAGTTTCGTGCGGTCGCATGTCGCGCTCGTCCGGTATCACCGGGTCCTGACGATGTACGGGAGCCAGCCCGTCACAACCACATGGACCGCGACGGTGGAATTCACGCGCGTTCACAAGTTGCCGCTGCATGATCGCCTGGCCGATCCCGGCGGAATCATCATCACGAATTATCAGGATTCAAAGGACAGTCCATGAAACCATCAACCGCTCTACTCGGCGGTGCGATCCTGGCGCTTGCGGTCGTCACTCCGGCCCTGGCCGTCGAGTATCCCCAGCCGGGACCGCTCGATAGCCGCGTGAGGTATGTCACCTACGAGAAGGGCAACGTCACGGATATCTGGACCACGGTGGGCGCGGTCGTGACCGTCGAATTTCCGGTGGGAACCAAGATCATCGGTGTCGCCGCCAGCGACACGAAATTCCTCCAGACCCAGCCCCTCGAAAACTACCTGTTTTTCAAGCCGACTGCGATCCTCTCGCCGTCGCCGGTCACGGTCATTACTCAAACCCCATCCGGCCGCCCGCGGCACTATTTCTGCCAGTTCCAGACCGTCAGCGGTGCGGCCGGTATCGGCGCGAATATCGATTACGCGGTGATTTTCCGCTACCCGCATCAAAAATACGAGGCGGAGCTTGCAAAGCAGCGCGCGGCCGAAAAAGAGGCGGTCCGGAACGCGGCGCGCTCTCGGCTCCAGGAACGCATGGACGTTCTCAATGCCCAGACCGTCAACAAGTGGAACGGGCCGCGCAATTACGACTACACGGCCCGCGGCGATCGGGCGCTTGCGCCGGCCCTGGTCTACGACACCGGCTATTCCACCGTGTTCCGGTTTCCGGGCAATGAGCGCATCCCCTCGATCTACGAGGCGCAACCGGATGGGAAAGAAGCCTCGGTCAACATGAGCGTGCATGGGGATACCGTCGTCGTGCCGGGGACCGCGCCGAAGTGGTGGCTGCGCGACGGTCACGAAGTGCTCGATATCTATGACGTGGCCTACAATCCGATCGGCCGCAAACCTGGCACGCACACGATCAGCCGATCGGTTCAACGCGAGATCAGGGAACCGAACCATGGCGAATGACGACGACAAGCGGCAATCCTGGGGACCGAACCAGAAGCCGGCCGCACCCGTCTCGCCGGTCAATCAGGATGTCTCGGCGGTCTCAACCGGCCGCTCGTTCATCTCGCGTGAGGCGGCGTTCGGCGGGCTTGTTGTTGGCGGTGTCGCGCTGATCGCGTTCGTCTGGCTGTTCCATGGAACATCGCATGTCAAACCGACGACGAAGGCCGTCGCCGGCGCGGGTCAGGTCGGGCAACGGTTCCAGCCCGCAACGAAACCGAACGCGCCGGCTGTCCACAAGGCGGTCCTGCCGCTTCCTGCGCGGCATCGGTCCTACATCAACCCGTTTGCCCAGCAACAACAGGAAAGCCCGGCCATGGAGGCGCTACAGGCTCCCATCCTGGCGTCCCCGGCCGGCGGGGCAGGGGCAGGGACCTCGCCACCGCCTCAGTCCTCAGTGGAACCGGCTGCGTCCCGGCAAGGCCCGGCCCATGCCGGCGGCCTCTCGGGGCGGCTTTCCTCCGGCCGGTTCACCCATGTCAACGCGCGCATGATCGCCCATCCGAATTTCACCATCTCGGCCGGCACGATCATTCCCTGCACCCTGGAGACGGCGATCGACTCCGGCCTGCCCGGTTTCGTCAAATGTGTCCTGCCGCAATCGGTGCGCTCGATGACGGGGGCCGTCACCCTGCTCGATCGCGGAACCCAGGTGCTCGGCGAAATTCAACAGGGGCTGGTCCAGGGGCAGGATCGGCTGTTCATCCTCTGGACTCGGGCGATCACCCCGCAAAATGTCGTCGTGCGTCTCGGATCGCCGGGTGCCGGGGCGCTCGGCCGGGCCGGGATTTCCGGCGCGGTCAACAACCATTTTTTCCAGCGGTTCGGTGCGGCGATCATGCTCTCGGTGATCGGCGGCTCGCTCCAGGTCGCGGCGAACTCCGCGCAATCCGGTGCGGGCAACACGTATTTTCAGTCGCTCAATGGTAATACCAATCAGATCGCCAATACCGCGCTCGAATCGACGATCGACATTCCGCCCACCCTCACACGCAACCAGGGCGCTAATGTTTCCATCTTCGTGGCGCGTGATCTGAATTTCTCCCACGTCTACAAGCTCGGCCTGGTCAATCCGTGATGGAGCCGGATCACGATCCGTTTCCGGAACCGCCACCGCCCGGCCTCGCGGCGCGGATCGCGCGCGCCGTGCTGCGTCACGCCTATCATTTCTACTGCGTGTTCTCGTCGGGGCATCCGCCGCTGTCGCCTGAACAAATCCGACAGAACCGGGAAGATTTTCTCCGTTCCAGCGATGAGATCACGTTTATCTGTCTGGTCGCAACCGTGGTCTGGCTCGGCACCGGCCTTGTGGTCAGGATCTATGTGCCCGCGTTGTTTCCGGCCGTGATCGAAGCCGCCACGGTCTGTCTCGTCTCGTTCTGGGGGGTGAAGGTCGGTCAGATTGTCCTCATCCGCCGTCGCCGTCGTCTCTGGAAATCCATCAGCCGCTGAAAGGTCTCCCATGCGCGTCAACCGCTCCATGTCGATCGCCGCTGCCGCCCTCGCGGCTGCGGCTTTGCTTTCGGGCTGCACCAGCAAGAAGGTCCAGTTCAAGTAGGAGATGACGTCCTGGGTGAAGACGCATCCCAGCGCCGGCGAATATTGCACCAGTTTCCGCGCCTCGTCGCGACCTACAATGGCCCCGTTCACGCCTATGCTCGGCGCATTCACCCAGGTCGCCCGGTTCTATGAACCGTCGCCCGCGTTCAATACGGACAAGACGGTGTTCGCGATCCAGTCGGCGGATGACCACACCGATCCCGCCCTTCCTGAAATGGTGAAACTCGGTCTGCTCAAAGCGGTGCCGGTCGATGAGGTCGATGACACGATCGCGCTGCGACCGATCCCGCACAGCTATAAGCAGCTCATGATCCACCACTACGCCGTGCATCATGAAATCTTCTATTTTCTGACGGGGAAGGCGGCGGGTTTCCAGAAAGCGAACGGTTCGGATACGTCGATCTCGGTCTCGCCGATCCATCATAAGGACACGACGCCGCTCGTGTTGAAAACCGATCACGTCAAATTCGCGTTCGGTCCACCACAATGGTGCGGCGGCACCGCCCGGATTACCAAGGTCGATCTGTACACGATTCCGGCAACGGAAGGCGGCGTGATCACGTCGAACGTCACCGCAACCGCCGTGCCGGTCGGTCTGCCGTCGTGGCTGTTCAATCCCGCCGTCGAGAAGGCGCTCAATCCGCCCCCCTCGAAAACCTACAAGGCGCGTGGCTCGTTCGAGAAAACCTCGAATGGCTGGACGTTGCAGGGCGGCGTCCAGATCGTCGGTCTGGGCAACGGGCCGCTGGGAAGCGGCTTCTGATGGATAGCATCGTCGAACCGCCGATCGCCGAAAGCCCGGCCGCGCCGGTCCTGCGGTTCCTCCTGACACCGCTACAGGCGTGGCTCGATGACGCCAGCACGGAGGAGCTGTGCATCAACCGGCCCGGTGAGTGCTGGGTGAGGCAACGCGGGGTGTTCAAGCCGCACAGTGTGCTGCTCGATCTCCGCACCCTCGAAATGATCGCCACCCTGGCCGCGTCGCTGCGCCGTCAGGATGTCGGCTCATCCTCGCCGCTCTGTGCGACCGAGCTGCCCGGTGGGGAGCGGCTGCAAATCTGCCTGCCGCCCATCGTGCCGATCGGCACGGTCAGCCTGACGATCCGCAGGCCGGGCGCATCGGTGGCACCGCTATCTTCGGTTGGTGAACGGTATCAGGTCGCCGGCTGGAACCAGTGGCGCTCGCGGCGCGATCAGCGCGATCTGTCCGCGCTGCTTGCCCTGTTCGATGCCGGGGACATCGAGGCGTTCCTGCGCGCCGCGGTCCACCATCGCCTGACGATCCTGCTCTGCGGTGCGACTGGCTCTGGCAAAACCTCCATGAGCAAAACCCTGATCTCCGCCATCCCCCTCGAAGAGCGGATCATCACGATCGAGGATACCCCCGAGCTGGTCATCCCCCAGCCGAACCACGTCCGGCTGCTCTACTCGAAGGATGGGCAATCGACCGCGCGGGTCGATGCCGAAGCGCTGCTCCAGGCGAGCCTGCGGATGCGGCCCGATCGCGTGCTCCTGCAAGAGCTGCGCGACGACGCCGCATGGACCTACGTGAATGAAGTTGTCTCCGGTCATCCCGGCTCGATCACGACGATCCACGGAAAATATCCGGATCAGGCGTTCAAGAAGCTGTTTTCGCTGATCAAGGGGTCTCCCAAGGGGGCGGGGTTCGACGATCGCACCTTGTCCGATCTGCTGGCTGCGGCGGTCGATCTGATCATTCCGTTCGAGACGTTCGGCAGCACGTATCAGATCAACCAGGTGTGGTTCGCAGCCGATGCGGCCCGCCGCGGTGAAACCGCGGCCGATCTGTTGCGGGCGATCTGATGTCCGCGCGGGGGCGGATCGTCGGCATCCTCGTCTTTGGGCTGGCGTTCTGCCTTGTCGCCTTCTCCGTGCTCGCCACCCAGATATTTCTGATCGGCCTGTTCGGTCCGCTCAAAGCCTATCATGTGTTCCATTATCCGTTCTGGCAGTGGTGGCTGTACCTGATCGACGACTATGGCAATCACCAGGTCCGGTTCTGGCTGATTGTCAGCGGTATCCCGGCCTTCGCTGTGCCGTTCCTGTTCGTCGTGATGGCGATGGTCCGTGGCCGGGCGTTCCGGGGCTGGTCTCTCCGGCGCGATCACAACCCGCTCAAGCGCGTCGATGACCCGATCCGTGCTCCCACCGACAATCATGGTCACGCCCGCTGGATGACCATGGATGAGGCGCGCAAGCGGTTCCCCGGCCCCTCGCCGGAATATGGCGGCATCGTCGTCGGCGAGGCGTATGAGGTTCATCGGGATTCGGTCGCCGATGTCCATCTCGATCCAGCCGATCGCAGCACCTGGGGGCAGGGGGGCACGGCACCCCTGCTGATCGATCCCGGCACGGTCGGGTCATCGCACGCGCTGATGTTTGCCGGCTCCGGCGGGTACAAATCCACCACCGCCGTCTCCACCCTGCTCAACTGGTCCGGCTCGGCGGTGATCCTCGATCCTTCCGTAGAGCTGGGGCCGATGCTGCGCGCGGCGCGGGAGGCGATCGGACATAAGGTCTATGAGCTGAACCCCCGATCCAGCGCGGTCGGCTTCAACGTGATCGAGTGGATCGATATCTCCTCCCCCCTCGCTGAAATCGACGTGGCCGCCGTGGTCGATTGGATCTGTGGCGATACGCCTGCCAATGGCGATGAAAACTCGAAGTTTTTCAAGTCGAGCGGCAAGGAGCTGGTGACGGCGCTGCTGGCGCATATCCTCTGGGATGACACGATCCCGAAAGAGCTGAAAACCCTGCGTACGGTGCGGGCGGGCGTCGTCACCCCGGAGCATGATCTGCGCGCCATGCTTGCGCATATCCATAAGAACTCCAACAGCCGCCTGGCGCGCGATCTCGCCGGCGGCCTCAAGGACGTGGTGCAACAGACATTCTCCGGCATCTACAAGAACGCGACAGCCGATACCGCCTGGCTGTCCACCTCGGCCTATGCCGATCTGGTCTCTGGCAACACATTCAGCGCAGCCGATCTGGTCGGCGGCAAGGTGACGGTGTTCATCAACATCCCGCTCAAGGCGC
>NZ_JBMFGY010000115.1:0-2799 GCF_049977125.1 Acidiphilium sp.
GGCCGCGCTCGCCTGCGTTTCACCCACCCCACCCGCATCTCGCCGCGTGGCGTCCACCGAAAGGCGCACGGCCTTTCGGTGAGTTATCAAACAGGAGACTACGCTCATGATACGAGACATCACAACCTTCCCCTTGCCCCGCAAGGGCAAACGGATGGCCGCTCCAGCTCCGCGCCATCGAGGGGATGATCCGGACGAGATCGCGGTGCTGCGCCAGTCCGTCTTCTGCTCGGTCATTCTCGAGCGTGAGGGCTGGAAGATCGATCCCGCCGAAAGCACCCGGCACGCACTGAAATACCGGCGCGGCACTGGTGAAATCCTGATCGTCAACCACGACGACCGAGGCTGGTGGAACCCGTTGGGGGTCGAGAAAGGCGATTGCTTCACCCTCATCCAGTTCCTCCACCCCGAGATGAACTTTGGTCACGTGCGGAAGGAACTGCGCACAATCACCGGCGTCAGCCCGAGCTATCCGGTTGCCTCCGCACCGGTACGCGTGAACGGAAACCCGGATGTCCCGCCGCTGGTCCGCTGGCAGGCGAAGCCGACCCTGACCCCGGCGACGAAAGCGTGGCACTATCTGGCTGACCGGCGACGTATCCCCGCGGCGATCCTGCATGCGGCATCGGCGCAGGACTGCGTCCGGGCGGGTGGCTTCGGTAGTGCCTGGTTCGCCCATCGCGATCATCGGGGCGACCTGACCTGCATCGAGGCGCGCGGACCAAACTTCCGCGGGGTTCTGCGCGGCGGGCACAAGACCCTGTTCCGCTTCGCGCCTGGTCAGATCGCCGGACCAATCCGGCGTGTGGCTGTAACCGAAGCGCCGATCGATGCGCTCAGCCTCGCCGTCATCGAGAACGGCCGGCCCGATACGATCTACGTCGGCACCACCGGCGGCATGGGACCGGGGACGGTCGAGGCCCTCCAGCTGCTTGCAACCGATGTGGCTGCGGTCGGCGGACACCTGGTCATCGCGACCGACGCCGATCTGCCAGGCGACCGGCATGCGGCAAGGATCGGAGATGCGCTCTCCTCGATCGGCGTCAGCATCGAGCGGCTCCGGCCGACCGGCGATGCGAACGACTGGAACGATGTGCTCCGTTCGGGCAGGAGGACGCCATGATAAAACCGCCACGGGCGTGGATCCTGCTGCGATCCGGACGCCGACTGAACCTCCTCGATCCCGCATCCGATGCCTGGACCGACAGCGATCTCGCGATCGGCCTATCACGGACGTTCCGATGGGGCGGGCATTCACGATGGGATCTGCCGCTCTCCGTTGCCCAGCACAGCCTCAGCGTGCTGGCCATTCGGCGGGCACTGGCACCGGAACCGCTCACCGCGGCCGAAGCGCTGCGGGAGCTCCTGCATGATGCGACCGAAGCACTGATCGGCGGGTTTGATCCGATCACCCCCCTCAAGCCGCACCTCGGCCAAGGGTATATCGAGATCAACCGTCGGCTTCAGGCTGCGGTGAACCGTCGCTACGACCTGCCGCCCTGGACCGTCGCATCGCACCGGCTCCACAAGGACGCCGATCGCCTGGCGGCTGCCAGCGAGGCGCTGCACGTCGTAGGCTGGCGACAGCCCGCGCTGCGCCGCGAACTCGGCATCACCCTGACGCCCATGAAAGACGACCCGCTGCCGACACCGCCGGGAATGCTTCCCTGGGAACCATGGCCGGCGCCGCTCGCGGCAGAGCGCTTCGAGGCGGCATTGCGGGATCTGATCCGGCAACGCGCCCGCTTCCATGCAGGAAAGGAGCAGGTGGCATGGCCGATGGAAGCCTGATCGAATGGACCGACGCCACCTGGAACCCGGTGACCGGTTGCACGAAGATCACCGCCGGGTGCGACAATTGCTACGCCGCCCGCTTCGCCGCACGGTTCAGAGGTGTCGTCGGGCATCCGTATCAGGCAGGTTTCGACCTGACCCTTCGTCCTGAACGCCTCGACCAGCCGCTCAGGTGGCGGCGATCCCGCAGGATCTTCGTCAATTCGATGAGCGACCTGTTCCACAAGAATGTGCCAACGGCCTTCATCGATCGCGTCTTCGACACGATGGAAGCCGCCGACTGGCATATATTCCAGCTGCTCACCAAGCGCTCCTCGACGATGCGCGACTATCTGCGCGGCCGATACCGCGATGGTCCCGGCCCCCGCCATATCTGGTGCGGGGTCTCGGTCGAGGACGCCCCGGCGAAAAGCCGGATCGAGCACCTGCGAACCGCTCCGGCCGGCATCCGCTTTCTGTCGGTCGAGCCGCTGCTTGGTCCCCTCGGCGCGCTCGATCTCGAGGGGATCGACTGGGTGATCGCCGGTGGCGAATCAGGACCGGGCGCGCGCCCGGTTCATGCCGCCTGGTTGCACGAGATACGCGATCGATGCGTTGCCCAGGACGTCGCGTTCTTCTTCAAGCAATGGGGCGGGACTCGGCCAAAGACGGGCGGACGGATCCTCGACGGGCGCGAATGGAGCGAGTTTCCCGCGTGGGACGTACCCGCCACGAGCAAGGGACCCCGATCATCGCAAGCCACGCCCGCTGGCGATGATCATCATCCCGAGTCCTGCCGTGCTCAGGAATAGGGACAGCCCCAAAAGCCAACGGACGACACGACGGCTGCGCGAGGAGACGATCACGAGCGGTTCCAGGGGGCGAAAACAGGCCGTGCCGACATCGCTCGGGACAATCTGATCCGGTTTCAGCACGGGGCGACATCCGGCGGGATATCCGGCTCGGCGTCATCGTCGGGTGGCGCTTCGCTCTCCTCGATCGACCCCACGCTCGCAAGGATCCGCA
>NZ_JBMFGY010000115.1:2899-9399 GCF_049977125.1 Acidiphilium sp.
TCGTCGGGTGGCGCTTCGCTCTCCTCGATCGACCCCACGCTCGCAAGGATCCGCATCACGAGAAACAGTTCCTTCCGCCGCTCGCGTGGGATCTGCCGGAAAATGCGCACGCAATACTGCTCGCTGGCATTCAGCGACGCCATCGGAGGCCGTCGCGCCAATGACCTATCTCTCTTCGATGGCCGGTCATCAGGTGACGCCAGCGTCGCGATCGGTTTGAACGCAGGCTTTGGCGAGCAGACACTCAGCAACCCATTGGCGTCATACTCGACCAGGCCGAGCGACTTCAGCCTGCCGGTGATACCGCCCCGGCTCCGGCCAAGCCGGGCCGCCAACCCCTGAATGTCGCCCAGTCCCGAAAACCCGTCATAGAGCGCGGCTTCCTCGGCGACCGACCAGGGCGCACCGACACGAGTTGCCGGGACCTCTGCGTCGGGATCCCTCACCTGCGAAACGCTGACTTCCATACTCGACCCGCTATCTGAACATGCACCTATCCAGCCGCAATCGATGACGATTCCTGTCATGGAGCGCGGTCGGGCGCAAGGGTGCCAGGCATGAGATGACCAAACGGCCCTCAGTCTCCCTCAGGCGCACTGGCGGGAGACGGCCAGGGGCCGTCCCCGCCAGCGCGCATCGGTCGCGCTTCGGACCCTTCGGTCATCTCATACCGTCATCCCCTGCCCCCGCCCGTGCTCCATGACCGGTCGTTGATTGTCTTCAATGAGAAGATAATCCGAACCAAGGAGTTCACCATCATGTCGAATAACGCCGCGAAATGCGCCAGCTGGCGCGAACACGTCACCCTCACCTGCCCCGGCATCGCCGAGATGACGACCATCGCCCACAGGGTCGGCACCGCCGATGCGGACTGGCAGAGACTTCGCGAGAACAGCGCTCAGTGGATGGACGGCCTGCTCTACGCAATAGCGGAGTTCATGAGCGCCGAAGACCTCGAGGGCTTCATCGTCCGGCTGAACGAGTTCCTCTATCACGAGGCGATGACGGCCGGTCTTGCTCTCCATCGGAGCACAGGTGCCCTGCTCGATCAGGCTCCGGAAAGCCGGACGGCATGGAATGCTGCATGTGCGGCGATGGTCGCGGGCGCGTTGCGCACCGCGTTCGAGGAGGTGTCGTTCATCAGCTCGGCTTATCTCGCTCCCGCGCCGATCGCAGACGGAAACCCGCCGCGGTTTGTGGACCAGACCGGTCTGTCTCGCACAGAAGCGGCATAGCCCACCCTCACGCCCGGCCTTCGATCGGGCTCGCGAACGCTTCGATCTCGACCGGCTCAACGAGAGCCGGTCCATCGGTGCCAACCCGATTGACCATCCGCGACACCGGCCAGGCCTCGACCTGGCCCGCGCTGCTCCGCGTCAGCACATCAGCCGCATCGGTCGTTCCTCCCTCGAGCCAGCGGGACCAGTCGTCCTCACCCACCACCAGCGGCGCGCGGTGATGAATATCGGACAGCGATGCCGGTGCGGCCGTCGTGATGATCGCGATCGACAATTCCGCCGGAAAGTCGCGATGGGGCTTGCGGACCGAGATGATTCCGCCCAGCGCAATCGGCGCACCGTCCGTCTGGCCCATCGCGTAGGGCTGCTTCAGCCCCGACGCGACCGGCTTCCATTCGTACCAGCAGCGGACCGGGATCAGGCAACGGGTTGACTTGAACGCGGAACCGAACAGCCTGCTCGATGCTACCGTCTCCGCCTTCGCGTTGATCGGTCGGATCTTCGCGTACTCCGGCGATTTCTCCCACGATGCCAGAAACCCCCAGTCGGCAGAACAGACCACCCGTTGCCCGCCATGGCCGCGGCGAACCGCCATGACGCCCTGACCCGGCGCGACGTTCCACCGGTTGACGGCGCGTGAGCGGACGTCAGTGCTGCCGAACAGGCGATCCAGCGCCCCTTCCGGAAACGCCTGCGCGATCCTGCCGCACATCAGGGGTTGTCCCCACTCGCAGCATCATCGGGACCAGAACCCACAGAACTGCGGCCATGATGCTTCGCACAGAGATCGGCGAAGAACGGCGGGTTCATGTTCCTTAACCCGTTGGCATCGATCAGCCCAAGCCGGACCAGACGCCGTCGGATCGAAGATAGGCTTCGCCCACATCTGACGCTGGTGATCCGCGGCGTCTCGTTCACGAGAAATCCTTCGTAGATGATCCGATCCTCCGCCTCGGTCCAAGGCCCAGACGGATCGGTCTCCTGCAATCCCATCGAACACCTCCAAACCACAGGCAGGTCATCGGCGCGAGTCGTGTCATGCCGGGCGACCGGCCGCAAGGGCAAGGCGAGCGCGCATAGGGCGCGCCCTTGCCCCCGGCCGCCCGGGCATGACCCGCGGTCATCGTCTTCAATGGGAAGATAATCCGAAATGGAGAGTTCGATGACCAACCAGACCATCATCAGGGTCCGCTACAGCTCGATCGACGGCGCAAGCCGGGCCCGCACATTCACGACGATCGAGGCTGCGCGCACCTTCGCCCACCACTGGGTCGGCAAGACCCCCGAAATGGGCGGTCGCTACGCGATCAGCGGCGACGGCATCGGCAAGATCGAGGTGCGCGGCACCACCCTCGACATCCTGTTCCCGGAGGCCGTGTGATGAGCATCAGCTTTCATCCCTACGTGTTCGATGCCGCTGACAACACCTGGCGCATCCCGGCCGCCTGCGACACCGACGACGAGCGGTTCGACATCAACATGTGCAACGCCAACGCCCTCGACGTGCTCGAAGAGCTCGGCTTCCCGGACCAGAGCACCAGCGACGTGCCGGTGCCGATCGAGGATTTCCTCGAGCGCATCACCCGGGCGCTGCGCAGCCAGATCGACAGGCCGTCACCGCCGCTCGAAAGCCGCACCGTCCGCACCGGTTACGGCATGGCGATCATCATCGGCGCGCGACAGGAAGGATATGTCGGCAAACGCCTCCACCAGATCGCGCTCATGGCGCGGCAGAGCCGGGATGCCGGTGCCACCCACATCGGATGGGCATGAGGAGAACGGACATGGAACAGATTTATCTCACCCGCATGGATGAGGGTATCCGCGTCATGCGCGAGGTCATCGCGGCCGAAAAGCCGTTCTCGCTGCTGTTCTGGCACATGGATGAGGATGAGCTCAACGAGCATTTCGGCCCGGGATGGAAGCATGGGATCGCTTCGGGAAATATGGAGCATACCTGTCAGACGGCCGCGTGCGCGATCGGCTGGATGAGCGCCGATCCCTGGCACATCCGGCAGGGGCTTGGAATAGGAACCTTCGAGGACGGACCCCGTCTGCCCTTCTTCCGCGATCGGCGAACCAACCGCATCCTCACCGAATGGGAAGCGGTCGCCGCATATTTCAGCATCACGACCGATGAAGGCAAGGCGCTCTTCGGATTCGATGATGATGTCGAACCCCCGCCCTACAGATCGGCCAGCGCAGTTCTCGCCGACATGATCGCCTTCCGTGCCGAAATGCAGCAGCGACACGACAGGATGATCGCCAATCAGCCGGTGGAGATCCTGTTCTAAGGGTCACCCCTGCTCGCGTCTTCATGCCACCTGCGGTCGTAACTGATCCCGATGGCAGGTCCGGCAACGAGGCAATCCACCAGTTCCGTCCCCCTCACCCACCATCGGCTGCCACGGTTCTGACCGACCCCGCAAGGGAAGGCCGCAAGCGGCCCGCGCGCCGATAGCAGCGCGCGCCCTTGCCCGGCCGGTCAGACCGCGGCCCGCACCCCGGCCGTCTTCGAACCGAAGATAGCCCCCGACATCAAGGACCAGACGATGACCAACATCGACAATGTCGTTGCGCTCTACGCAACGCCGACAGCATTGCGCTGCCCGACATCCGCCTCTCCCGCTGATACCCCGATCGTCCGCATGACCGCGGCTTTCCGCGCCATGCTCGATGCGCCGACCTCGCCGGTCGAGCTCGCCCTCCTGCGCCTCATCATCGGCGACGTCACCAACGGCAGCCTGACCGGCTCGGTCACATGGTCGCTCGATACGGTGATCAGGCAGATCGTGATCCGCCAGTGGCCCACAGGCCGCATCCTCGATCTCATGCCCTTCCCCGTCGAGCGGCTGGATCCGGCCAGCCGCGCGCTGCGCTTCGTCGCCCACACCGCCCTCGGCATCGCGACGATCGGCATCGCCGGCGATGCCGATCCCGCCCTGCGCGACGCCAACGGCCGCGCGATCGGATCGCCGATCGGCGTCTTCCCCTGACCGCGACATTCCCCCTCACCCCCAGCCAAGGAAACCGACAATGTCTGAAATCAGCAAATTCCGCAGCGACATCGCCATGATCCGCATGCACCACGGCATCCGGGTCATGTGCGAAGTCATCGCGGCCGATAAGCCGTTCTCGACCGGGATATGGTCGAGCGATCTCGATACCTTCGTCACGGAACAAACGGAGGAGTGCGAGATCGAGCCGAGCAAGTGTCTCGCATCCGGCAATCATAGGCATCCATGCGGAACCGCCGCATGCGCGGTCGGCTGGATGGCACAGGATCCATGGCACAACCGCCAGGGCTTGCGGCTCGGCATCGATGAAGACGGCACCCTCCAGCCATTCTGCCGCAACTACGAGAACAAAATCCTCGCCGGATGGAACGCCGTCGAGGCTTACTTTCAAATCTCCAGAAAGGAGGCCAGATCATTGTTCGGCTACGCGACCGAAACAGGGCGCGATACCGCTTCCGCCGTACTCGCGCGAATGCTCGCCTTCTTCGGCCCGGCGATGGAACGACATCTCGGCGCAAGATCGGACATCCCGTTCTGAAACGGGCATATATCCGCACCGCTGATAGGGGTTGAACGCAGATCGGCGATCTCTCCTGGATGATCTCTGCCGGACGATCGCCGATGAACCGCGTGCCGCTGCGGTGTATCGGTCCGCGCCGCCTTCAGCCCCGGACGCCGTTGCACCGCTCGGCGATGCCCTGACCTCCGAGATGTCCCAAGGTATCGATGCGACCTGGCCAATGCCCCGCCGATCGCTCCCGCTTCCCGACCGGGGCGGCCTCGGGACACGCCCCGCCTCACCCGAACGCACGTCGCGCCACCGCACCGCAGGTTGTTCGTCCGCCCGTGCCAAACGCTTGTCTGCTGGCTCTCTATTTTAATTCCGGCCAAGGTCGCGGCAGTTCAACCCGTCAGACACGCAACCTACCGCAGGGCCGGGACGCGCAAGCCGCAGGCCCCAAGAGGCCCGCGTCTTTCGCACCCCGACCCCGCGCGCTTGCATATCTTCAGGGTTGAGCAGCCACGAAGGCCGGAATTTCCGCTGCCTATCAGCAATCACGCTGAAGCAGAAAGGAACATACCGATGGCTATCAAGAAAGACCGCCAGCCGATCCAGATCACCCTCGAGACCGTCCGCGGCATCGCACCCGCCTACGGAACCTGCGAAAAGATCGCCGCCACCTTCATGCTCGAACCCGTCGATTACGACACCATCGCCCAAGCCACCTTCGACGGACTCATCGCGACCGGCAAAGCCCTCGAACTAAACCTCAGCGACGACGCCATGAAGATCCACTTCAGCCGGATCGTCGAAAATATCGTCAAGTCCGCCCATCGCTCCGCCGAATTCTATCACGAACGGGTCTCCGCCGCCCGCAGGCTCACCACGAGGATCGACTGCGACGACCGCGACGAAGACCGCGCCCCCGTCTACGGCTTCGACACCCCGGCCGAACGCGCCCGCGAATTCGCCGCCAAGGGCGCTCTCGCCGCCTACGCCCTCCTCGCCTCCGCCGAAGGTGCCGTCCGGGCCTTCGCCGAACTCATCGGCGAAGACTGGAAACCCTACGTCCCCCCCACCCCGAAATACCGCAGCATCCGCCGTCGTGCCGCGGAGCACGAGCTCGACACCCTCACACACTGATCCCACCGCATCAGGGCGGGGACCGAAAGGTCTCCGCCCTTTTCTGCGTCGCTCAGAGATCAGGCCACCGGAGCGAACAATGCGGCACCGATCCCGTCCCGCCACACCGACCGGATGGACCGGAACCACCGCCGGTTGTTCGTCCGCCCGTGCCAATAGCTCTCTGCTGGCATCTCTATTGTAATCCCGGCCAAGGTCGTGACTGTTCAACCCGTCAGATACGCAAGCTACCGCAAGGCCAGGATGCGCAAGCCGCAGGCCCCAAGAGGCCCGCGTCTTCCGCACCCCGACCTCGCGCGCTTGCGTATCTTCAGGGTTGAGCAGTCCCGAAGGCCGGAATTCCCGCTGCCTATCAGCAATCACGCTGAAGCAGAAAGGATCTCCCCGATGACCGCAATCCACTCCCACACCCTGACAACCCTCGGCGGTTTCGAATACGCGTTGATCGAAACCGTCATGACCGAAGACGGACCGATCACCGAAATCGTCTGGAACCGAGACATCCCCGAACCCGATCCCGCCGAACTCCCAGACTTCACCCTCCCCGACAACCTCCCCTTCTAACCGACAGGCCGGACCCGAAAGGGTTCGGCCTCCCCC
>NZ_JBMFGY010000116.1:0-9310 GCF_049977125.1 Acidiphilium sp.
CGCCATGTCCTTGGGCAGCGTAATGCTCAATTGCTGTGTCGAACGCATCAGCTTGTACTCCCCACTCATTCGATAGGATTTGATCCTACCAGCAATCTTCTTCCGTCTCAACGCTTTTGGGCCGGGATGGGTGTGAGCCGGGCGACAAACCACGAGTGCAACAATATCTTGTAGCGGCAGCGACTCGCCTCGAACCGGCGTTCAGACGATTCACGGACACGACGGAATCATCTCCATCAGGCCGCGATTTTGGTATCGCCCCCCCCTTGCCCCGACCGCCCCGTGAATAATTCCACTATGCGCGATAATAGGCATTATCGCGCGTAGGTCCTGATGTCAGGGAAATCAATGAGATGATTTCTGCCCTAGAGTCCGCACGTGACGGCTTGTCGCGATACGGCAGCCCCAGATCGAGCACCGCCACCAACGGGAGATCGTGTTGCATCTGCTCGGGAGTGAGACGTGAAACTCTATAGCTGAACCATCGAGCCCCTCCCCTGACATCGAACACGCGCCGGTTTGACTGTGTGCGGGGAAGTCAGACCCGGGCCGATCACCTTGATCCATGCCACCCTCGCCTTTCAACCGACGGAGAGATCAATCATGGCGGACCATAACCTCGAAGCCCTGTGGGAAGAGCACTGCCGCTACGAATTCGAGACCCGCGATGTGGATGCCACAATGGCGACCATGGTGCCTGAACTCTACGTCAACCACATCCCGACGATGACGGGCGGCGTCGGGCACGGTCAGCTCAGACGCTTCTGCAAATATCATTTCATCGGCGGCAATCCGCCCGATACCAGAATGGTGCCGGTCAGCCGCACGGTCGGTCATGATCGGATTGTCGATGAGGTGATCTTCAGTTTCACCCACACGTCCGCGGTCGACTGGATGCTGCCAGGCATTCCGCCAACCGGTCGCACGGTCGATATTCCGCTGGTTGCGATCATCCAGTTCCGCGATGGCAAACTCGCGCACGAACACATCTATTGGGATCAGGCGTCGGTGCTGGTTCAACTGGGTCTGCTCGATCCAACCGGCCTCCCCATCGCCGGTGCCGAAACCGCACGTAAAGTCGTCAATACGACCCTGCCCAGCAACACGCTGATGGCCGAGACCTGGAGCCGCAGTGAAGGCAAACCGATCTGATATCGGCCGCAAATGCTCCTTCGAATCTGCAGGCTTGAAGTGCGCATGAGTTATGCGCATCGTGCTGACACAAATCTGGGGTAAGCCATGTCGCGTTCACCAGCAGATCACAAACCATCCTCGTCGCAGCGACGCGCCACAAACGTGACCCTTCCGGAAGATCTGCTCCGAGAAGCGCGGGAATTCGGGATCAACCTGTCACAGGCATGCAAACGCGGGATCGCCGCAGAGGTGTCCTCCGCGCACGAGCAGCGCTGGCTCCCCCAAAACCGCGAAGCGATGGATGCCTGGAACGAGCATGTCGCTGTGCACGGTCTACCGCTTGCGGCCTATCGCTCATTCCGATGCCCCGGCTTGATCTCTATGCCATGCCGGCCAAAGGCGGGCCTGGTTACGTCTTCGATGTCCACGCAGAACTTCCTGCCTCCGTGGCGACCCGCACGGTCGTTCCGTTGCTGCCGGTCTCATCAGCACCAAAACCAATAAAATCCACCTACGCAAAGGTGACCTAAGTACCCACTCAAAATTTTTTGTGGGTGATTTCATAAATCATGCAGCCAAGAATTTACCGTAATATATTGATATATATATGAAAAAAACTAATTTTTGGCGGACACTCCCTCCGCCACCCCTATCTTCTCGACGCGAACGACCCGGACAAATCGCTGAAAACCCATTACGCGCGGAGATTGATGAGGCGGTATGGGAGAGTAATATTTACGCCCGGATCGTTTCATATCTGGACTTCGCGCAGCCGGTCCCGTTTCGTGAGGGAACTCATTATTATGGGTCAGCGCTCCAGCGGGCCGATGGCGACACGAACAAGGGCGCGTTCGGGCGCGCCGTGCGCACACGGCCGGACCACGAGATGAGGTGATTTTGCCGGCGGCGTTTGCACCGGTGATCGGCGAAAGCAACGCTACGACGGTTTCAGAGCGCGTGGGCCGGCGCGGCTTCACTGAACCCCAGGCCGCCTTCGATCGCCCGATCATCGAGCGGGTGATCGCGCGGCCGTTTTGCGATGCTGCATTCTCCAGCGCGATCAAGGCGACCTATAAAGATACGTGCGGCTTTACCGGGCTGAAACTCATCAATGGCGGCGGACAGAGTGAAGTTCAGGCGGCCCCTATCCGCCCGGTCGCATCTGCCGGCCCGGATTCGATGCGGAACGGTATCGCTCTGTGCGGCCCCGCCCACTGGATGTTCGACCGGGGGCTGATCTCAATCGCCGACAATCATGAGTTATTGCTGGCAAGGGCATGAGTTATTGCTGGCAAAGGATAGAGTTCCGGACCAGATGCTCCGCACGCTCAACCCGGCGCCGCAAAGACCGACCTGGCGGTCCAGCCGACCCTGCGATGACGCTGGCCAGAATTTCAACCCATTTCACAATCCTGCCGCATGATCCCCCGGATCATAATCGCGAACCCAGCGCGGATTGATGAAATCGCGCATCGAGCCGTGTTGCAACCGTTTCTGGCAATATGCCGGAATGCCCGGCCCCGCTCCGTTGGCGGGTATCGTCGCGAAAGGCGAGGCGATCCGTCACCATCCGGTCAACCGCTGTCAGAATGCGCGTTACCGCCGGGTTCTTGTATGCGAACATCGGTTCGGTTTCGGGGTGAACCAGCATCGTTGCATTGGCTTCGAACACCAGTACCCGACCATCCGGCAGCAGTGAAAAATCGATCCCGGCGTAATCCAGGTCAAGCCGCGCGCCGATCGCCGTAACCGCCGCAAGGCCGCGTTCGCCGAGCGTGCCGGCCGGATCGTTCAGAAACCGCTCCTCCTCCGCCCGCCGCGCCGGCGCATCGGCCATGCCGGCGGTCCAATAATGCACCAGCCAGTCGCGGGCGATCGCCAGATGATACGGATACGGCACCCGATCGACGAAAATCATCCGATATTTGCGGTACAGCCCGTCATCCGCGCGACGATACTCAACAAAATCCGTGACATAAACCGCATCATGCCTCGCCAGGACCGCGGCGATCTCGGCCACGCTGGAAGCCTTGACCAGTCCGCTGCCGCCATGCGACCCGATCGGCCGCACGATGACCGGTCGCGCGGTCGTCGGGGGCCGCGCGATCGTCAAAGCCGCGTCATCCCCCCGGCCCAACCGGATCACCTGAGGCACCACGATATCGGGGAGGCCCGCCATCATGCCCGGCAATGCCGAGCGCTGGGTCTGCCCCACCCGATCAGGATGATTGAGGATAGGCCGCGTGGTTTCCTGCAACAACCGTCGCACCGGCGCCGCCAGCGCCGGCATCAGATCGGGATCACCGATCGCATTGAAGATCAGGTCATGATCGGGCAGCATCCGATCCTGCTCCGGGCGCGCGTAATCGATGAACCATTGGATCTGCGCATAGCGCGGTCGCGGCAATAAATGAGCGAGCGGCACGCTCGCCGCAGCACCGCAGGTCAGCACCAGCACGCGACGTGCCAGGGGCGGCATCGCCGGAACGAAGACCTGCTGCTGGCGATACGCCGCCGCCTCGTGCCGCAACGCCTCGGCGGGGTGCTCGTCCAGCAGCAGCGCCGCCAGGTTCCGGTGCGCGATGATCTGATCCGGGTCGAGCGCCACCGCCTGCCGGCACGCCGCGAGCGCCTCCCCGACCGCCTCGAACCGCGCGTGAATCGACCCGAGCACCGCATAGGCCGCCGCGCAATCCGGATGACGCGCGATCAATCCATGCAGGCACGCAACCGCCTCACCCGGTCGGTCGCTCTCGGCATAGGCGATCGCGCGGTTGATCTGCACCCCGATCCGATCGGGCTGTGCCGCCGCCACCAGGGTGAAATCCGCCGCCGCCGCGCCGAAATCACACAACGCCTGCAAAGCCGCCGCGCGGGTCTGCCGTGCATCGACCAGTCCAGGATCGATGCCGAGCGCCTCATCCGCCGCCTCGACCGCCCCCTGATAATCCCCCGCATCATACAGCGCCTGCGCCAGCAACCCCAGAATAACGGCCGAGTCCGGCGCCTGGGTCAGCAGGCTGCGATAGGCGTGAACCAGCACAGCGTCCGATGAAATCAGCGATTGTCGATCTGCCATGGCCTGAGACTACCGCGCACAGGTTACGAAACGATTAACGCCGCGCCGATGGCGACCTGAACGAGAATCGCCGGCAATCCACCGCCAACCCGCCCCGACGCATGGACATAAGCCGCGTCCAGGGCAATGATGCGTCATGATCTTCGATTTCACCGAACTCGCCCCGCTCGACCAGTACAAACTCCTGGCCTCCACCGTGGTGCCACGACCGATCGCCTGGGTCGTGTCGCTGAACGCGGCGGGGCATCTGAACGCGGCGCCCTTCTCGTTCTTCAACGTCTTCGGCGCCGGACCGCCGATTCTCTGTATCGGCATCGGCGCGCGCAAGCCCGGCGACATCAAGGACACCGGCGAAAACATCCGCACCACCGGCGAATTCGTGGTCAATCTGGTCGCCCAGACCAATGCGGCGGCAATGAACATCACCGCGATCGATTTCGGCCCCGAAATCGATGAGCTGGCCGAGGCCGGCCTGACCACGCTGCCTTCGGTCAAAATCAAACCGCCGCGCATCGCGGAAAGCCCGGTCGCGATGGAATGCAAACTACACTCGATCATCGAATTCGGCCCCGACCGCGCCATGGTGATCGGCGAGGTGCTGGCGATGCATGTGCGGGACGACGCCGTGCTCGATCCGGTGCGCTGCCACATCGACACCCCCCGGCTCGACCTGATCGGCCGCATGCACGGCGGCGGCTGGTATTCCACCACCAACGACCGGTTCGACCTGCCACGCATCGCGGTCAAGGACTGGCAGACCGGCTAGAGCGTTATGCTTTCTCGAGCGATTTCATGTGATTATGTTGCCACTGCCGCCTCAACTTAATCGCATAACGATCGAGGCGGCGGCTCCGATCACGGTAAGTTTGACTTGAACGAACGGTTCGCACCGTAAACATCTTGCACGGTTTCGTTCACCCGGAGTTGAAAATGGCATTGTCTCGGCTGATCCGCATCGCGTCGCCCTGGTTCGTGGCCTGTCTCGCCGCGGGACCCGCGTTCGCCGCCCCACCTTCCGCCACCCCGCCTTCCGCCACCCCACCTTCCACTACCCAGGGCGCCGCCGGCGCGCCGTTCAAAATGGTGTCCTACAGCGACATTTTCGATCTTGCCGCCAACGGCACCTACACCCGCACCGTCCATAAAATCATCGAACCCCTGACCAAAAACGGCGTTCAGAGCAACGGCCAGATCCAGGAAGTCGTCGCCACCGCGATGGAGCATTTCCATCTGGTGTCGGCGGAAACCATCGCGCCGGACGGCACGATCTACAAGGTCACCGCCAAGGACGTCCATACCCAGACCGCCCCTTCCGCGGTCGACGCGCCAACCTTCAGCGACGCCAAGATCGTCAGCATCGAATTCCCCCATGTCGAGCGCGGCAGCAAGCTCGACATCACCTACACCATGCATCGCTTCCAGCCCTATTTCCCCAATGAATTCTCCGGCATCGATGCCGTGCCGCCCAACCAGTTCACCGGGCACGAACAGGTCGAGGTGCGCGCCCCCGCCAGCCTGCACCTGCTCACCTCGGTGCGCGGCGGCTACAAATTGTCGAAAACGATCAAGGGCAACACCCAGATCATCACGGCGACGCTCGAAAACCCGCCCTATCATTCAATTCCCGGCAATGCGGTCAGCGCCGGCCAATTCGAACCCATGTTCATCGCCACCACCTTCCCCAACTGGCAGGCTCTGGGCGACGCCTATTGGCAGCGCGCGGCCGCGAAATCCGCCGTCACGCCAGACATCAAAAAACTCGCCGATGAAATCACCGGCCCAAAAACCGGCCGCGCCGCGATGGATGCGCTGTATGACTGGGCCACCACCCATATCCGCTGGGTCGGCATCGAACCGGGCCTGTCGGGCTGGATTCCGGCCTCGGCCGGCCACACCGTCGCAAGGCGCTACGGCGATTGCAAAGCCTCCGAAACCCTGCTCGTCGCGCTGCTGAAAGCCAAGGGCATCGAGGCCGAACCCGCCCTGATCGACGGCGGCAGCGCCGATTACAAGCTCACCCCTCTCGTCAATCTCGGCATTATCGACCACGTGATCGTCTACGTGCCGAAATACCACCTCTTCCTCGACCCGACATCCGGCTTCGCGACGCCCGGCACCCTGCCGGCCGGCGACATCGACAAGCCGGTGATCCTCGCGTCCGACCATTCCACCCTGTCGCGCACACCCTCGGGCCCCGCCGCCTATATCGAAAACACCACCGAAACCATCGGGCCGCACGGCGCGCTGATCGGCAAGGGCACCATCCACGGCACCGGCTATACCGACTGGCTGATGCGCGACATTCTCGACCAGCTGCCCAAGGCGGCCTATCCGCATGTGGTCGAGCAGGTCCTGTCCCATGAAGGCCTGCTCGGCACCGGCAGCTTCACCGCCGCCCATCCCGACGATCTGACCCGCCCCTTCATCATCAACGACCAATGGAAGGCGCCAGGCTATTACAACGCCGGCCACATCGTCGTGCTGCGGGTGCACAAGGGCTTCGCCTTCACCGATCTGGGCCACTACCTCGCCAGCAACGCCACGGTCAGCAAGCGCTATCCGGTGAAGCGCGAGGTCGGCACGCTGCATTTCGCCACCGACCTGACCCTGCCCTCCGGTTACAAAATCCTGGCGACGCCGGAAAGCGGCACGGTGAAAACCGCCGCCGGCAGTTTCGTGCAGACCGCGACAATGCACGGCACCACCCTGCATCTCGTGCAAACCCTCTCGCTCGATCGGGTCTGGTATCCGGTGGCCGATCGCGCCGCGCTGAAATCCCTGTTCACCCAGGCCTACCGGCTCGATCGCCAGCAGGTGGTGCTGGAACGCACCGCCCCGAAACCCCAGGCATGACCCCCCCGCTCGCCCTCACCATGGGTGACCCCGCCGGCATCGGCGGGGAAATCGCCGCCGCCGCCTGGCGCGCCGCAAGGCACCATCAGGGACAAGGCCTACGGCCGTTTTTCCTGATCGGCGATGCCGGCTGGGCCGGCGGCTTCGGCGTCCCGATCGAGGTGATCGACGATCCCGCCGCGGCGGTCACCGCGTTTGCCCGCGCGCTGCCGCTGCTCGCCGTGCCACTCGCCGTCCCCGCCGTGCCGGGTCAGCCGAATGCCGCCAATGCCGCCGCGGTGATCGGCGCGATCGAACGCGCCACCGCCCTGGCCGTCAGCGGCGCCGCCGCTGGCGTGGTCACCAATCCGATCGCGAAATCGGTGCTCTACGCCGCCGGCTTCAAACACCCCGGCCATACCGAGTTCATCGCCGCCCTCACCGGCGCCGCCACCCCGATCATGATGCTCGCCGGTCCCGGCCTGCGCGTCGTGCCGGTCACCGTGCATGTCGCGCTGCGCCGCGCGATCGAAACCCTCACCACCGGCTCGATCATCACCGCCGCCACCATCACCCATGCCGCGCTGATCCATGATTTCGCCATCGCCTCGCCCCGCCTCGCCATCGCCGGGCTCAACCCGCACGCCGGGGAAGCCGGCGCCATGGGCGATGAGGAAACCCGCCTCATCGCCCCCGCCATCGCCGCCCTGCGCGAAGCCGGCATCGATGCGTTCGGCCCGCTGCCGCCCGACACCATGTTCACCCCGATGGCGCGCCAGGGTTACGATGCCGCGATTTGCATGTATCATGATCAGGCGCTCATCCCGCTCAAAACCATCGATATGGAGAATAGCGTGAACATCACGCTCGGCCTGCCCATCATCCGCACCTCGCCCGACCATGGCACCGCGTTCGACATCGCCGGCAAGGGACAAGCCCGCCCGGCCAGCCTGATCGCGGCCCTGCGCATGGCCTCGATGATGGCGGAGCGGCGCGCGTGAGCCGCCAGCGCCTCGGCGTCAATCTCGACCATGTCGCCACGCTGCGCAACGCGCGCGGCGCCGACTACCCCGACCCGATCCGCGCCGCCCATCTCGCGATCGAAGCCGGCGCCGATGGCATCACCATGCACCTGCGCGAAGACCGCCGCCATATCCGCGATGCCGATATAAGCCGCGCCCGCGCCCTGCCGGTGCCGCTCAACATGGAAATGGCCGCGACCGATGAAATGGTCGCCATCGCCACCGAATTACGCCCCCACGCCGCCTGTCTGGTGCCCGAACGCCGCGCCGAAATCACCACCGAAGGCGGGCTCGACGCCGCCGGCACCAGCAGCGCGCTCGGCCCGCGCATCGCCCGCCTGCGCGACGCCGGCATCCGCGTCTCGCTGTTCATCGACCCGGATGACCACCAGTTGCAGGCCGCCGCCGCGCTCGGCGCCCCCGTCGTCGAACTGCACACCGGCGCCTATGCCGAGGGTAAGCCCGGCGAGCTCGACCGCCTGACCAAAGCCGCCGCCACCGCCGCCGCGCTCGGCCTCGAGGTGCACGCCGGCCACGGCCTCACCTTCGCCAATGTCGGCCCGATCGCCGCCATCCCCGAAGTGCGCGAACTCAACATCGGCCATTTCATCGTCGGTGAAGCCCTCTTCATCGGCCTCGCCGAATCGATCCACCGGATGCGCGCAATCATGCAGGCCGCCCGCCGCCGGTAACAACCGCCGGTAACCCCCGCCACTAACCCGCCTCAGCGCGCGCCCTCACGGCCTCGCCCCGCGCGCCAGCGCCAGCCCGATCCCGGCGCCGATCAGCACACCACCCCCCACCCGGTTCGCGAGCCGGCTCGAAAGCCGGCCGCGCAGGCGGCAAGCGAGCAGGCACCACAAGCTGTCGATCACCAGGGCGATGCCGACGCAGGTCAGCGCGAGCACCGCCATCTGATGCCCGAAACCGCTGGCGCGATCGATGAATTGCGGCAACAGCGCGCCATAGAAAAACAGCGTTTTGGGGTTGGTCAGCGACACCAGAAACCCCCGCGCCCAGATCGCGCGCGCCGAGCGCGGGCGCGATCGGGGCAGCGCCGGATCATGCGCCGGCGCCCGCCATGACACGACGCCAAGATAGACCAGATAAATCACGCCGATCCAGCGCACCCAGCCGAACCACACGCTGAACTGCCCGAGCAGCGTGGCGAGGCCGAGCGCGGTGACACTGAGCTGCAGCGCCATCGCCGTGCTGGTGCCGGCCACGGTCAACAGCCCATAGA
>NZ_JBMFGY010000117.1:0-9254 GCF_049977125.1 Acidiphilium sp.
GACAATTGCTGCGGTAGCACCGTTTCGGCACCTCGAAACGCCAGGGGGTCGGCGCGCAGGCGTTGCGCAGTTCGCAGCTTGGCATCTTCCGCTTTACAACCCGATTTGAGGATCTTGTGAAAAACCTCGATCTTCCACCGAAGAGCGTACCACTGTAGTTTCTCGATCGCATCGCGCCGGGACCGCGCGGCCAGATTCGTAATCAACTTCCATTTGATTTTCTCGCGATTTTTCGGTGATCCTTTTTCTTCGGCATGGATCACCGTGAGGATCAGTTAGACCGGATGGTTACTTCAAATCGGTAAACCCTCGGGCTGACACCTCATGTCGCGCGGATGAGAGCAATGTGAAGGTAACCGGGGCCGTGGGCGCCATGCACATAAACACCTTCGATATCGGTGGTGCCGCTGGCACCGCTGATCAGGGTAATGGCGTGAGGGTTATCCAGGTTGGCGGCAATGGTGGCGGCGGTATCTTCGAGGTGGGCGCATAATGTTTGGGCATCGAGCACGACAATGTGGTGCAGTGGCAGAAAATTGAACAACATCGGTTCATGGTGGCCAGAGGACAGAACCAGGCTGCCGGTTTCAGCGATACCGGCGCGGGCGATACTGACGGCGATCAGGCTGTCTGGCTCGATAGAGGTCGTGGTGGGGATCTGCCAATCAAGCGCGAGGAGTTCGGGCCAGGGTTGCAGCACAATCACATCCTGGAGATCGTTGGCCGCGATGTAGCGGCGCACCACACCAGGCAGCTCGGACAAGCTGGCGATCGTCGTCACGCTAGTGACACGTCCGGAGGCGGTGGCGGCACGGATGAAGGCTGCGGTCAGATCGGAGGAATCGATTGGCGGGCGGATCTGGCCGAGGTTGGCGAGGAGGCCGGCGGCATCGGCATGGCGGGCGGCTTCGGTCTGAGCGTCCGTGCCAAGAGCGGCAAAAATACGATTGCGCGCGTTCAGGTTGATACGTTGACTCATTGCGTGCTGGTTCCGGCGCTGGGGTGGCGGGTTTTGTACTGTCGCATGAAACTTCGGCGTGCCGGCATCGGCAGGTCTCGGCTTGCCGTCCAACCGCCGGCAAGCGGCATCGCTGTGATCCACCCTTGTTTACCATATCGGCGGATTACCGGCAGCGCCAGGGTGATCAGCGCATGATACAGCCAAGGCCGGTTGGCGGCGAAGGCCCAGACACCAAGCCCCGCGCGCACCGCCTGCGGTTCGAGACCCTCACGCCAACTGCGGTTGCGCCAGAGCCGCAGTAGACTCGGCAGCGGGATTCGAACAGGGCAGACTTCCTGGCATTTACCGTTAAGCGTGCACGCCTGCACCAAGTCGCGAGAAGCCGCAATTCCATCGAGTGCTGGCGTGATTACGGCACCCATGGGACCAGGATAGACGCCACCATAGGCATGGCCGCCAATGTGCTGATAGACTACACAGTGGTTCATGCAGGCACCGCAGCGGATGCAGCGGAGCATATCGACGAGACCGTCACTGCGCATGCGGGTTCGACCGTTATCGACCAATACAATATGCATGGTCTGTGGTCCGTCGGCATCGGGCGTGCGCCGACCGCCACGATAGAAACTTGTATATTGCGTGATTTCGGCCCCAGTAGCCGAGCGGACCAGCAGGCGCAGTAGTGCCATGGCGTGACCCATCGAAGGAACCAGCTTCTCGATTCCGGCAGTAACAATATGAACGCGCGCGGGGGTAATCGAGAGTTCCGCATTCCCCTCGTTGGTGACGGTGCAAATCGCGCCGCTATCGGCAACGAGGAAGTTCGCGCCGGAGATCGCGATGTCGGCGGAGAGAAATTTCTGGCGCAATTCGTGCCGGGCACTCTGCACTAATGTGATCACCTCGTCGTTAGCCTGGGCTTCATGGTGATAGCGACGGAACAAATCGGCGATCTCCGCGCGGGTGCGATGCAGCGCGGGCCAGACGATATGGGAGGGCGGGTCCCCGGCGAGTTGGATGATATGTTCGGCCAGATCGGTCTCGATCCGCTCAATACCGGCTGCGTCGAGCGCGTGGGGGATACCGATTTCTTCGCCGAGCATCGATTTCACCCGGGTGACGCGCTGCGCCCGTTCGGTACGGCAGATATCAAGCACGATTTGACATGCCTCATCGGCCGTTTGCGCATAATGCACGATCGCCCCAGCGTCCGTCGCGTTGCGTTCAAATTCGGCGAGATAGCCAGCGAGATTGGCCAGAACGTGGTCTCGAATCGCCACGCCTCGGTCACGCGCCGCTTCGAATTGTGTAAAATTGGCCACGGCGGCGCTACGTTTGCGTTCGGCATTGCCGGTTGTACGCACGATTGCTCCGTGCAGCCGTTCATCGGCTATGGCTTCGCGCGCATTGGCAACAAAGGCTCGGGGATCGTGGCGCATATCAGGCACTCCTGTCCGGCTCGCCAATCGCCGGACCATCAGACATGCCAGCGAGCACCTCGATGGCGTGAAAGGCGCGCTGGTTGCCGCCGAGCCGGTGCAGCCGACCGGCCATATTTATCAGGCAGCTGAGATCGCCGCCGAGGAGAAGGTCGGCCCCGGTGCGGCGGATCGCGGCA
This sequence comes from Acidiphilium sp., assembly GCF_049977125.1. NCBI lineage: Bacteria > Pseudomonadati > Pseudomonadota > Alphaproteobacteria > Acetobacterales > Acidocellaceae > Acidiphilium > Acidiphilium sp. The sequence continues at coordinate 2,580 of NZ_JBMFGY010000117.1, forward strand.
GCCTTGTCGGTGACGATAGCTTCGGAGATCACTGGGTATTTCACCGCGAAGGTCCCCCCGAAACCGCAGCAGACCTCGGCTCCCTCGAGTGGAACCAGGGTGAGATCGGCGACCTCTGCAAGCAAGCGGCGCGGTGCTGCATGAATGCCAAGTTCGCGCAAACCCGCGCAGCTGTCGTGATAAGTCGCGCAGGCGGAAAGCCGCAGGTTTTTCGGACGGAAGTCCATGACGTCGACCAAGAAACTCATGATCTCGTAAGTTTTCGTAGCCATCGAGCGAGCGCGCGCAGCGTAGGCAGCATCGCCTGCCAGTATGGCAGGGTAGTGGAGCTTGATCGTGCTACCACAGGAACCGGATGGAACCACGATATAGTCGAACCGCTCAAACGCATCGACCACGGCACGAGCGAGCCGCTCGGCGGCAAGTTGATCACCGGAGTTCTGCGCCGGCTGGCCACAGCAGGTCTGCTGCATGGGCACACTAACCCTACAGCCGGCCAGCTCAAGCAGGTGGATTGCGGCGAACCCAATCTGGGGACGCATTGCGTCGACCAGGCATGTGACCAGCAGACCTACATGCGGCTGTTGCCCGGTTGACTGCATTTGCTCCCCCCATTGCATTCGGTTCGATACGCGCTGAAGTCTTTGTAGCGGTTTGACACGACCGTTACCTTGATCGAGATCATACTGACATACGTGCTCTCCTCGCCTGATGATCTCCCCTAGCGGTTTGTTGAATAAGGATTTTAGGTGAGTTCGCCAACTTTTGCCGATCCTTATCCGCATGCGTGGAACCAGAGTGGCCTCCATCGGCCGAATTAGCCGATCAAATCCCCCATCGCGTACCGTCCGCTCTCGACGTCATTTCTTTGCCAGAAAATGAGGAGACCACACCTCAATCCGTGCCCGTTTTACAATGACCGTGTAACGACCTGATGTTATCTTGATTTGAATCAAGGCACGGCCCTCCGCTTCACCGTAAATACGCGGCTGGTTGCTGCTGCCTTGTGAACCGGCAGGGGTGGTCGAATAAAAAACAATCCAGGAGGAAGCGACAATGGCACCGATGCCGGCTTCGGACTATGATTCGTCTTATCGCTGGGTGATGGCACTCATCACCGCCGTGGTGATGACCACCAGTTTCATCTCGCTGACCGCGTTTGGCGTCGCCGCTCCGGCGATTGCCAAGACGATCGGGGTGCCACTGAATACCTTGACCACATATGGCGTCGACGCTTTCTCAATTGGTCTGTTCATCGCCTTCTTTCTCGGTCATGGCGGCATTTTTGATACGCGGATCAAATCCGGTATTTTTCTAGCTCAGGCTCTGCTGATCGTGCCGCAAGTGCTGATCCCTGTCCTGATGCCGCTCACCCATTCATTAGTGCTTTTCACCTTGTTGCGCTTTTCACAAGGCCTTGTCATCATGATGATAGCGCTGTTCTCGATCCAGTTGTCCGGTTGGTTTCGGCCCAGCCAGCGAGGGATTTCACTAGGGGCAATGCTTGGCGCGATCACCCTCGGCGGTGCGATCGGTGGATTGATTACGGGCGGACTGGCTGGGATCGGCTGGCGTGATTTATATTATGTGACCGCCCTCATCATGGCGGCGGGAGCCGCGGTCTATTTCATCTTCGCCCGCGATTCGGCTGAACTCGTTGCGAAACTGCGCGCCGCGCGGCAGGTGAAGCATCCCAGTGCCTGGTCCTCACCAATGACTTGGCTCATGGGTATCGTGCAGATCCCGTTGACCTGGACGTTGTTCAGCATCGGTGGCTTCATGCCGGCTTATGCATTCCACCTCGGTTATAAAGTCGACCAAGTTGGACACATCATGTTCATTTGGGGTGTCGTCGGCTTCTTTGCAGCTGTCCTCGGTTCCCTGTTCGGCGACCGTTTGGCCCGCGGCCAGACCACGAACCGGGGCGTCGTCAACGCAAGGCTCACAGTGATTGGCCTGACCAATCTGGTGATGGCCGTGGGCGCGCTGATGGTGCTTTATCTTGCACCGATCTCATACGGGATGTTTCTCATCTCGGCGATTGTGGTTGCGTTCATCATGGCCATCCCGCCGAACTACTGGGCCACTCCGGCCAGCGTATTTCCGCTCGCAACCGTGGGTGCCGGCGCTTTTGGCATGGGGGTAATTTCAAATTCGACCAGCGCGATCGGTCCGGTGGTGTCCTCGATTATGGTACCGACCTTTGGCTGGTCTGGTGTGTTCTGGATTATGGCCATCCTCTCGATCGCCGGCGTCGGGGTCAATCTGATCGCGATGCGCATACCGCTGCCCGCCGATGCGACCACGCCGCTTGAGGTCATCGTCACTCAACCGACTCACGCGAAAGCAGGATCAGCGTCGTGATGGTGTGCCATATCGCGACACCGGACCGGGAGGTGAGCGCACGTGTAGCCGCAGCCCTCGCGGCCCTAACCAAGGCGCTGACGCCAGCCCAAGTCCTGGTGAGTACGGAGGATGTTGCCCCGTTTCAGTGCGATGCACTATCGGTATTTCGGCAGAACCCGCTGGCGGTGGTGTTTCCCGAAACCGAGGGTGAAATTATCGCGGTTCTGAAGATCTGCAACGACTTCCGTATCCCGGTTGTGCCTCGTGGCGCGGGCACCGGCCTGTCGGGCGGTGCGCTCCCTCTGGCAAATGGGGTTTTGCTAATGCTGACGAAGTTCAATCGCATCATCGATATTGATCCGGTGGCGCGGATCGCGACAGTCGAGGCCGGCGTGCGCAATATTTCGATTACTGAGGCGGCCGAGTCCTACGGACTGATCTATGCGCCCGATCCAAGCAGCCAGCTGGCCAGCACGATCGGTGGCAATATTGCCGAAAATGCTGGTGGTGTTCATTGCCTGAAATATGGCCTGACCGTGCAAAGCGTGCTGCAGGCGCGTGGATATCTGATGGACGGCACACCGATCACGCTCGGCAGCGTCGCGGGCGACTCTCTCGGTCCTGATCTACTGGCCGCAGTGGTCGGTAGCGAGGGCATGTTGATGGTGCTGGTCGAAGCATGTGTGAAATTGATTCCACGCCCCTTTTTAGCACGCTGCATTATTGCCGGATTCGACGATGTCACCAAAGCCGCCAATGCGGTCGCTGCGGTGATCGGGGCCGGGCTGATCCCGGCCGGAATGGAAATGATGGATCAGGCGATGACAGCGGTCGCCGATGCCTTTGTTCACGCCGGCTACGACCTGAACGCTGCTGCCATCCTGCTCTGCGAAGCCGATGGCACGCCCGAGGAAGTTGAAGCCGACATCGCGCGTATGACCGACGTGCTCACCGACGGCGGGGCCACTTCAATCGCGGTGAGCCGCGATGAGGCCGAACGCCAGCGTTTCTGGAGTGGACGCAAGAACGTGTTCGGCGCGGTCGGTCGGATTAGCCCAGATTATTATGTGCTCGACGGTTCGATCCCGCGTCAGCGGATCGGCGATATTCTGCACCGGATCCGCGCTCTCGAAGGCGAATTCGGTCTGCGTTGCGTTAATGCATTTCATGCGGGCGACGGTAACTTGCACCCGACCATCCTGTTCGACGCCGCTAAACCCGGTGAAACCGCGCGTGCCGAGGCATTCGGCGAGGCCATCATGGCGGCTTGCGTGGCGGTGGGCGGTTCGATCACCGGTGAACATGGCGTGGGGGTGGAAAAGCTCGGCGCGATGTGCGGCCAGTTCACCGAGATCGAGCGTGAGCAGTTTTTTTCGTTGCGCCGCGCGTTCGACCCGCTGGAGCTACTCAATCCCGGTAAGCAGGTTCCGAGTCACGCGCATTGCGCCGAATTCGGCCGCATGCGCGTTCGGGGTGGTCAAATACCGTTTCCTGATCTGCCTCGATTTTAGAGCCCGAATCCCATGGCCAGCACCGCCGTCCTGACCGAAACCATCGAACCCGTCGCAAATGACGCTATCAGCGCTCTGTCAGAGCGGATACGCCGTGCGGTTCGCGATCGTGTGCCGCTCGCCCCCCGCGGCGGCGCCAGCAAGAGGTGGCACCCCTGTACCACCACGGCGGCACCGCTCGAAATCGGACCCTTGAGCGGAATCGTACTCTATGAGCCGACCGAGTTAGTCATAACGGCGCTCGCGGGAACGCAGCTCGCCCTGATCGAGGAGCGTCTCGCCTTGGAAGGGCAATATCTGCCATTCGATCCACCCCATTTCGGCGGTGCGACCCGCGCGACACCCTCCACCACCCTGGGCGGTATGGTCGCGGCGGGTTTTGCCGGTCCGGGTCGGCTAGGAGCCGGCGGCGTGCGCAACTACGTCCTCGGAACGAAGTTATTGAACGGTCGGGCGGAGGCACTCCGCTTTGGTGGTCGCGTCATCAAGAACGTGGCCGGCTTCGATGTCGCACGGCTGCTGGTGGGATCGATGGGCTCACTTGGCGCAATTACCGAGGTGTCGCTGAAAACACTGCCGCTACCTCGTGCCGAAGCCACGTTGGGCTTTTCACTCTCCGAGGCAGAGGCCGTTGTCGCGGTCAATAGGTGGTGTGGACAACCTCTGCCGATCGCAGCAAGTGCTTGGTGCGACGGGCAGTTGTGGTTGCGGTTACGCGGCTCGGAGGCCGGGGTCACCGCCGCCCACACTGGGTTGGGCGGCGATGTGCTCAGCGGTCCGGCTGCAGCGACTCTTTGGTCAGGTCTACGTGATCAGACCGATCCCTGGTTCGTCGACACCTGGTCCACCCCGGATGCGCCGGCCCGTACGCTGTGGCGACTGACCGTGCCCGCGACCACCCCTCCCCTCAGCCTGCCGGGCGACACACTGATCGAAGCCGGCGGCGCAACCCGGTGGCTCAAGACCACCCGAGCTCCCGAGGATATTCATCAGGAGATGTATCGTCTCGGCGGTGCCGCCTGCTGGTTTCGCGGCACACAACTGCCCACACCCTGGTTCACACCACCGAACGCTGCCGTCTTGCGCGTCCAGCGTGCGGTGAAGCAGGCATTCGACCCTGACGGCATCTTTCCCGTGATTTTCTGAAGGCCTCATCATGGACATCACACTCGCCAGCGCCTTCATCGGGACCTCCGACGGTGACACGGCAGAAGCCATCCTGCGCGCCTGTGTCCATTGCGGCTATTGTAACGCGACCTGCCCGACCTACCAACTTCTGAGCGATGAACGTGACGGTCCGCGCGGGCGCATCTATTTAATCAAGCAAGTTCTCGAGGGGGCCACGCCAACACGTGAGACCCAAGTCCATCTGGATCGCTGCCTGACCTGCCTAAGTTGTGAAACAACCTGTCCTTCCGGTGTGGGCTATGGTGCGCTGCTCGAAATTGGTCGCCGTGTGGTCGATACGGCGGTACCGCGCCCAACCGTCGAACGGGCAATGCGCTGGGGCCTGAGCCACGGCCTGACCTCGCCGGCTTTCGCTCCCGCCCTTCGCCTTGGTCAGATCATGCGTCCGCTCGCGCCAGCATCACTGCGCGCCCAGATTCCCTTGGCGCGACCGTCCGGCTTATGGCCGGAGCGAACGCATCCGCGCAAAGTCCTGCTGCTGACCGGCTGTGTGCAGCCGGCGCTGGCACCTAACATCAACAGCGCCACCGCTCGTGTCCTTGATGCACTGGGTGTCCAGAGCGTGGTTGTGACCGAAGCCGGGTGCTGTGGTGCGGTTCACGAGCACCTTGGCGACCATGCCACCGCTATCGACGATATCCGGCGTAACATCGACGCTTGGTGGCCACTCTTGGTCGAAAACACTGCCGAAGCCGTCATTGTCAACGCGTCCGGCTGCGGTGTTATGGTCAAGGACTATGGAGAGCACCTGAAGGATGATCCGGCCTATGCGGACAAGGCGCGGCTGGTCGCCGAAAGGGCCTGCGACCCCGTGACCTTCCTACAAGGTGAACTCGCAGGCCTGTCCGCCCGCGTCACTGCGCGGCGCTCGCAGCGCATTGCGTTCCATGCCCCCTGCACCCTTCAGCATGGGCTGCATCTGACCGGTCAGATTGAATGTCTGCTGCGTACCCTCGGCTTCACTGTGGATGTGCCGCGTGAAGCCAACCTGTGCTGTGGTTCGGCGGGTACCTACTCGGTCCTGCAACCAGCATTGTCCAATGCGCTACGCGAGCGCAAACTTAAACACCTGATCGCGAATCAGCCCGAACGGATACTGAGCGCTAATATTGGCTGCATCACGCATTTGCAGGCCATTAGCGACGTTCCGGTTTGTCACTGGCTGGAATTTCTCGACGAAGCCATCGCCACATGATCCTGGCTCACGGCTTTTCACTGATTCGATATATCGCGAAGCGAGAGCAAATGGTGGTGGTCGGCGAATGCCGCATGGCATCGCAGGGCATTTTCACGTTGATCGGATGAATTAACGAAACCCGATCGATCATTCCTCAAGGTTGGCCGTGTGTTCGGCTGTCAGTTTCCCTTAAAGAGGTCCTGCCTCACTTCGTGTGACAACCGGCGGGTTGGAGCGGAAGCATTCGGGCGCGCAGGAGAGCCACGCCGGAGCGGCCATACATGGCCCGCTTGAGTGTCTTCAGCCGACTGATCTGCCCCTCGGCTTGCCCATTGCTCCATCGCTCGGTTACGGCGTTACGGACAGCGTCGAGATCTCCCTATGCCGTGCGTGCGAAACGCTGGAGCGCATAGATTCCAGAATGGCAGGCTTCGTCGAGCCACGCATCGAGTT
>NZ_JBMFGY010000118.1:0-5000 GCF_049977125.1 Acidiphilium sp.
ACGATCGAGGTGGTGGGCGGCGCGAGCATCAGCAGCGGGTGGTTTCAGCAGCAGAACCAGGCGCTCGGCACCGTGGCCGGCGGTTCGGGGGGGACGAGTGTTGCGGGGGGGACATCGGTTTCGGGCGGCGGGAGCGAGACCACGGCCGGGAGCGGCGGGACATCATCGCCGAGCGGTGGCACGGGGGTGATCACGGCGGCGCCCCCGCCGGTTGCGCCGGTAACCACGACCATCGCCGGTGGGGCGGGCGTGACCGGAAGTGCGACGATCAGCGGTAATGCGCAACAGAGTATCATCGTTGCCGGTGCGGGTGCCGCGACCGTTCAGGTTGGGAGCGCGGGATTCGATTCGATCGCGGGCGGCGCCGGTGCGATATCGGTGACCGGCGGGGCGGCGGTGTTCGAGTTCATCGGCGCGGGGGGAGCCGCGGTGATCGATCAACGCAAAACCGCGAGCAACGCCGAACTCATTACGGGGAGCGGTAATACGACGATCAACGCCGGCAGCGGCTTTGATTACATCGACGTGACCAATACCAATAGCGCCAGCACGGTGGTGATCAACGGGTTCGGGTTCGGGAAGGACCCGATCAATTATACCGGGTTTGCCAATAACGATTATCTGCGCTCGGCCTCGTTCAATGCGGCGGGCGGTACGCTCGATCTGGTTGACGGGCAGATTGTGCAGCTGAATTACAGCGATACGGTGTCGGCCAGCGTGAGCACGACGACGGCGACGGCGGGGATTGCGCCATCGTTGTCGCAGCCGCAGATCGTTGCCCTCGATCAGGCGGGGCAGAGTTTTGTCGGCGGCGCCTCGGCCGTCGTGCTGTCCGATCAGGCGGGGGGTAACACGATCACGGGGGGGAGCGGTGGCATCACCATGACCGATCAGGGTGGCCATGACGTGATCACGACCGCTGCGAATGTGGTCAATAAACTCAACCTCGCCAATGCCGATACGGTTTTCAGCACCGGGACGGATATGGTCACGATGGCAGGTGGTGGTCTCGTCAAGGCAGGCGGGGGACAGCTCAGTTTTGTGGGCGGCAGCGGGACGAGCACGATCCTGGGCGGGGCCGGCGCGGTGAGCGCGACCAGCGGGGCAGGGGGGATCGATATTACGGGTGGATCGGGCGCGATCACCTTGGTGGAAGGCGCGGGCGCCGATAAGATCGTTGCCGGTTCGGGGAATATGACGCTCAACGGCGGTAGCGGGACGTTGACCTTCACGGGAGGGATCGGCAACACGATCATCAACCAAACGTCCGGGAATGCGCAGATTGTGAGCGGTGGTGGTAATCTGACGATCAATGAGGGGAGCGGGATTGATTACTTCAACGCGTCCAGCGTCTCGGTCGGAGGGTCGATCACCATCAATGATTTCAATTCGGCGCGAACCCAGTTCAATGGTATTCTCACGGCGTCCTACGGGTCGAGCAGTGATCATCTCACCCTCACGGATGGCACGAAAATCACCATGAACCTGACGTGATCCGGAAACCAAGGTCGGTAACCCTTCGTGTTGGTCAGAACGGAACAATGTCGTCGAGAATCTGTTGACCGACACGGGGGGATTGCTGACCGCTGATCAGGCCGCGACCGCCATAGGAAATGCGGGCTTCGGCCAGTTGGTCGGCCTGGATCGTGTTGTTGCTCGCAATATCCTGCGGGCGACAGATGCCCGATACCGTCAGGACGCGCAGCTCGTCGTTCACCCGCATTTCCTGGCGGGCGACGACGACGAAATTACCGTCCGGCAGGACCTGGGTGATTTCGCCCGCCAGAGAGAGCGCGACGCTTTCGTTGCGCTGGATCTGGCCGGTGCCGGTTGAGTTGCCGGCGCCGGAGAGTGAGACGAGGCTCGACGGGTTGACGCCTTTGCCCAGAACGCGTGGGATGACGCTCTCCAGCCCGAACAGGTTTGGCACGCCGAGCGATTCCGAACTGGTTCGACCCAAGGTCGTTTGGTCCTTCAGCGTCGCGTCGTCGTTGATGTTGACGGTGATGGTGATGATGTCGCCGACGCGCGAGGCCCGTTGATCCTTGAAGAACGCACGCGCGCCGCGCCGCCATAGGCTATCTGGCGCGGTGGGCGCTTCGTGGAGTGGTGGCATCGGCATACTCACGGGACGCCAAGTGGCCGCGGCCGTTGGGTTGGTGATCGGGGACATTGGGGGCGCGTGGCCGACATACGCAAGATTCGAGAAGGCGCCGCAACCCGACAGGGTCGAGATCATGACGGTAAGGCAGGCGAATCGGCCGGTGCGGGCCAGAAGGGCGGCGCTTCGCGGATCGTCGATCACGGTTGATTGCCGATCATGTTATAATAAGGGGTCATGCCGCGGCTTCTGGTCGGCATGCTGCCGGGAACGACATGGGCGTGATCGGGCCCGTCGATCACCGCTTGAACGATTTCGTGCGATGTCGGGTTCATGACCGGGATGACCCCGCCGTCGCCGCCCGCCGCCAGGGCAATTCCGCGCGCCGTGACCTCGAGACCCGGCATGTCGACGGCGAGACTAACCGTCGCGCCACGGGCGATCAGCATGGGACTCGTGATGACCCGATTATTCAGGGCGGCGCCGCGCGACACCGCCCGCACCACCTGCATGCCGACTGCTTCGAGCGGATTGACGATCGCCTGATGCGGCAGGGCATTCCGCGCGACCCAGGATAATTCCAGATCCTGCGGGGTCAGAATTTCACCGGGAAACAGATTATGGGTGGCGACCACCGCCTCGACCGCCGGGGTGGCGATGCCGGCGATGGTCGCGCTGACGGGGTTCATCGTCGGCGCCGTGATCAGAATTGTTGCGCCGAAATTGCCGGTGCTGCGGTCGAGGGCGATTCGGTTGACGATGATCTCGGGATTTGCGTTCGGCGGGATCATCGGTAGTTGTGCGTCGCTGAAGTTCAACACGATGTGGCTTGGGCCGCCCGCCTTGCGCAAGGCCCGTTGGAGGACCGGCTTGATCGTTGCCTTGGCGATCGGCACGCCGGTACGCTCGATGATCACGGCCTGATCGCCGCCGTCCGGCTGCCAGGCGACACCATATTGGGTGGCGATGGCCGCGAGTTGCCGGGCGCCGACCGTGAAACGCGTGCCGGGCGATGGGGCGGGGCCCAGCGTTGCATCCGCATCCGGCCCGGCATGATCGAAAATGTCCTTCAGCTTCACGACGGGACGATCGATCGACACCAGGGTCCGCGCGGTCGGCGCCCCCATGCCCGTGCCCTGCGGGGACTGGGCGTATCCAGGTGCCGGGGACAGGATGAAGAGTGCAACGATGGTCAGGGCGGCGGATCGGATTGACGGATACATCGGTTTGTTACAGCTGAACGAGGGTGTTCATCATCTGGTTGGATGTCGTGATGACCTGACTGTTCATTTCATAGGCGCGCTGCGCCGTGATGAGGTTGGTGATTTCGCTGACCACGTTGACGTTGGAATTCTCGACGAAGCCCTGCTGAACGGAGCCAAAACCCGGTGAACTCGGCGATGCGGTGACCGGATCGCCGGAGGCGGCGGTCTGGATGAAGAGATTGCCGCCCTGGGCTTCGAGTCCGGCATCGTTCGGGAAGGCGGCAAGCTGCAATTGTCCGACGGTTTGGGGCGTTGTCTGTCCCGAGATGCTGGCTTGCACCTGCCCGGATGCGTTGATCGTCACGTTGGTTGCGTTGGCCGGAATCTGAATCCCGGGTTGCACGACAAAACCATCCGCCGTTACGATTTCACCGTTCGGCGACAGGCCGAAGGTGCCATCACGCGTGTAGGCGGTTTGCCCTGAGGGCAGGGTCACCTGGAACCAGCCGTTGCCGGAGATGGCGAGGTCCAGCGAATTGTTGGTCTGTTGCAGATTGCCCTGTTGATCGATGCGGTAGATCGCGGCCGTCTTGACGCCGAGCCCGATCTGCGTGCCCGAGGGCACGATGGTTCCGGCATCGGAACTGTTGGAGCCGGCGCGCCGCAGATCCTGGTAGAGCAGATCCTGAAACTCGACGCGCTGCCGCTGGTAGCCGGTGGTGGTCATGTTGGCGATATTGTTGGCGATGACTTCAACATTCGTCTGTTGTGCCTGCATACCAGTCGCCGCGATATCGAGTGCGCGCATTTAGACTCTCCGTAAAATGATCTCGAAAGTGATCGTGGACATCAGCTGGTCGTCGCGCCGAGGATTTTGCTGATGGCGGACTGGTTGCGTGATTGTTCGGCCGTGATGAACTGGGCGATCATGCGGAAATTCTGGCTCGCCTGGATCATTTTGGTGATCTCGACGATCGGCTGCACATTCGATCCCTCGAGCGCCCCTTGAACGATGTTGGGGTTCGCGCTCGGAATCGGGGCGGAGGCCGATTTCAGAAGATTGCCGCCCTGGTCGGTTAATCCCTGCGGGTCGGTGACGGTGACGACGCCGACCTGCCCGACGATGCCCTGCGCCGTGCTGATCGTGCCGTCCGACGCGATGCTGAGCGAGCCGCTTTGGGGCGGGATCGTGATCGGCTGGCCGGCGGGATCGAGCAGTGCATCGCCCGACGCGTTGGCGATCGTGCCATCCGGCAGGAGTCCAAACCGCCCATCCCGCGTCAGGCGGGGGCCGTTCGGGGTCTGCACGGTGAAATAGCCGCCGCCGGGCAGGGCCAGATCGAGCGGGTTGCCGGTCTGGTGGATCGGGCCGGGCTTGGTGTCCCGCCATGTGCCGGTCGCCTGGGTGTAGGCCAGGGTGGCGCCGCCCGGAGGGGTGGTGACGCCGCGCATCCGGTCGATCCACGCGGCTGATTGCAGATGCAGCGCCTCGTAACCGGGCGTTGAGACATTCGCAATATTGTTCGCGATCACATCCACCGTTCGCGAGGCGGTGATCATGCGCGAGAGAATAATGCTCGTCGTGTTATCCATTGATCCTGTCACCGTTTTGGGACGAAACGCCGTCTTGGCTCAGGGGATAATGCAGACGAATTGTTAAGAACGACCTAAACTTGGGAAGTTTTTTTGCGCCC
>NZ_JBMFGY010000118.1:5100-9043 GCF_049977125.1 Acidiphilium sp.
ACAGCGCCCGGTCACAGCGAGTGGTCACAGCGCCCGTTTCAGCGCCCGTTCCATTCGCGTGATGAACCCCGCCGGTTGATCCGATGCCATGGCCACCGCCGGAACCGAGGCGATCACCTTGCCCTCGGCGCTCACCGTGATCGTGCCGACGGTTGCTCCCTTGGCGATCGCGGTTTTCGGTGGCGTGTCATAAGTGACCACCGTCTTGAAATTCTTGGCGGCGATTGTTGGCACCGTCATCACCACATCATGCGCCGCCGCGACCGGAATGCTGGTGACCTGATCATCCGGCACCGGCATCGACCCCACGATTCGCCCGGCGCTGACCACGGTGGCGTCGGTGTAGAATTGATAGCCGTAATCGAGCAATGCCTCGATGTCGTTGGTGCTGGTGACCCAGCTCGGCCCGCCCAGCACCACAGCGATCAGCCGCCGGTTATTGCGCACGGATGTTGCATCGATGCAGTGCCCGGCCTCGTTCGTGCGGCCGGTTTTCAGCCCATCGACCGTTGGATCGCGAAACAGCACCGGATTCCAGCTCCGCTGGCGGATTTTGTCGAAGGTATAGTGCTTGTGGACCGAAATTTTGAGATATGCCGGGTATTTGGTCACGATCGCGCGGGACAGGAGGGCGACGTCCAGCGCCGTTGTCCGCAGCGTCGGGTCTGGCAGGCCATCGACATTGACGTAATGCGTGCCGGTGAGATGCAGCGCCGCCGCCTCATGGTTCATCAACCCGACGAACGAGGCCCGGCTGCCCGCCACCGCCTGGGCCAGCGCCACCGCCGCATCATTGCCGGAATCGATGATCAGCCCATGCAACAGCTGGTCGACCGTGACCGTCATGCCCGGCGAGATGAACATGCGCGAGCCGCCGGTGTGCCAGGCGGCGTCGCTGACCGGCACGGTCTGGTCGAGTTTCAACGTGCCGTGCGCGATCGCCTGATAGACCAGATACGCGGTCATCAGCTTGGTCAGGCTGGCCGGCGGCCATGCCAGGTTCGGCGATTTTTCCGCAATCACGGCGCCGGTTTCAGCATCCATCAGCACATAGGCCGCCTGGGCCGGCAGCAGCGGCGGCGCGGCCATGCCCGCGACGGCGAGAGGGGCGGTTGGCGGTGGCCCGGCGGGAATTGCCGGGGTTGACGCCGTTTTGGCCGCATGGCCGGCCGGCTTGCCCTTGTGGGGCGGCACCGCCGCGATCGCGGGCAGGGCGATCGAGAGCAGGGCGATGGTGCTGAGGAGTGATGCGGTGTGGCGCTTCATGTCATGGTCCGGGCGGTTGGTGGGACCCCGTCCTACAATCCCCCGCCGTGTCGGCGCAAATCACGCAGGCGTGGCGGCGCGCGGCACCGCCGCTTCCTTGACTTCCGGCGCCCCGCACGGTTGAAGCTGCATCCGCATAGGAATTGATCGAATATGGCGCAACAACCCCAATCCACCGGCGGCGTGATCAAGGAATGGATCGTGACGCTGCTCTACGTCGTCGTGATCGCGGTGGTGATCCGCTCGTTCCTGTTCGAGCCGTTTTTCATTCCCTCCGGCAGCCTGACGCCGACTCTGCTGCCCGGGGATTTCGTGCTGGTCACCAAATATAATTACGGTTATTCGCGCTGGTCGTTCCCGTTCGGGGAACCCGATTTCAAGGGCCGCATTTTCGGCTCGCTGCCCAAACAGGGCCAGATCGCGGTGTTTGCGTTGCCGCGCGACCCCAGCATCGATTACATCAAGCGCGTGATCGGTGAACCGGGCGATACCGTTCAGGTCACGGACGGGCAGCTTTATATCAACGGCCGCGAAGTTCCCCGCACACCGGATGGCACCTATGTCGAGACCCCGCTCGACGATGGCCAGGGCGTGCCGATCACGGTCAAGAAATACATCGAACATCTGCCGGATGGCGTTAATCACTATATTCTGAAGGCGACCAGCCAGGGTTTCGCCAATAATACGCCGGTCTATCATGTGCCGCCCGATCACTTGTTCATGATGGGCGACAATCGTGATTTCAGCGAGGATTCCCGCTTTCTCGACGCCGTGGGCTATATTCCGCTCCAGAATTTCGTCGGCCGCGCCCGGTTCATCTGGTTTTCGATCCGGCTCGATCATCCGTGGTGGGAAGTGTGGTACTGGCCGGTCGATATCCGGTGGGACCGGCTGTTCACGGTCATTAAATGAGCAGCAAGGCCGAGGCGCTGCTCGGCCATGAGTTCAGCCGCAAGCAATTGCTGGCCGAGGCGCTGACGCATCGCTCCGCGGTGGGGCAGGGGGGCATGGCGTCGAACGAACGGCTGGAGTTTATCGGCGACCGTGTGCTCGGCCTGCTGATCGCGGAGTGGTTGATCGAGCGCTATCCGCGCGAGCGGGAAGGCGGCTTGGGGCCGCGCCTCGCGCATCTGGTGTCGCGCCCCTCGCTCGCCGCGATCGCCGAGGCGATCGGGCTGGCTGATCTGCTCGATGTGTCGCCGGGTGAGTCGCGGCGGGGCGTGCGCAACCGTTCGACCGTGCTGGCCGATGCGCTGGAAGCCTTGATCGGCGCCCTTTATGCCGATGGCGGGTTGACGCCGGCGCGCAATTTCATTCGCCGTGCCTTCGCCCCGCGGATCGATGCGCAGGATTCGGCGCCGCCGAAGGATGCCAAGACCGCCTTGCAGGAATTTGCCCTGGCGCGCGGCCCGGTGCTGCCGGCCTATGCCGTGATGGCGCGCACCGGGCCATCGCACGCGCCGAAGTTTCACATTCGGGTGACGATTGGGGCGGATTTCGCCGAGGGGCAAGCCGGCACCAAGCGCGAGGCCGAACAGATCGCTGCACGTATTTTATTGGATCGACTCACATCATGACGACACGCTGCGGCTATGTCGCGCTGCTCGGCCGGCCGAATGCCGGCAAATCGACCCTGCTCAATCAGGCGGTGGGGGCGAAGGTTTCGATCGTGACACCGAAGGCGCAGACCACGCGGTTCCGGGTTTCGGGCATCGTGATGCGCGGAGAGTCGCAAATCGTGTTGATCGACACACCCGGCCTGTTCGCGCCGAAGCGCCGGCTGGACCGCGCGATGGTGGCGGCGGCGTGGGATAGTGTGGCGGGCGCGGATCTGGCGTGCATGCTGGTCGATGCGTTTCGCGCCAAGCCCGATGATCTGGTCGAGCCGCTGGAGGCGTTGGCCCGCACCGGGCGCAAGCGCTGGTTGATCCTGAACAAGATCGATCTGCTGGCGCGCGAGAAACTGCTGCCGTTGGCCGAGACTTTGGCGAAGATGGGCAGTTTCGCCGAGGTGTTCATGGTGAGCGCGCTCAAGCGCGACGGGATCGACCGGTTGCTCGATGCGATGGCGGCGGCGATGCCCGAAGGGCCGCATTTATACCCCACGGACGAGTTGACCGACCAGACCGACCGCATGCTGGCGGCCGAATTGGTGCGCGAACAGATTTTCATGCAGCTGCGCGAGGAAATTCCCTACGGCGCTTCGGTCGAGACCGAGAGTTTCAAGGATATGGCGGATGGTTCGGCGCGGATCGAGGTGACGGTGTATGTCGCGCGGGTGGCGCATAAAAAGATCATGCTCGGCGAAGGTGGGGCGCAGATCAAATCGATCGGCAGCAAGGCCCGCGGCCAGCTTGAGCGTTTGCTGGACCGGCGGGTGCATCTGTTCCTGAACGTGAAGGATCGGCCGGGGTGGGATGAGGAATCGGCGCGGTTGCGGGCGTTGGGGTTGGAGGGTTAGAGCGATATGCGATTAAGTTGACGCGGCAGCGGCAACATAATCGCATATCGCTCTAGGCGGCCAGGCGTCGCAAATGGTAATCGGCGTCACCGAATTGCATCTCGATCATGGTCAGGCGCTTGAACAGATGGCCGGCCTTGTATTCCATGGTGACGCCGATACCGCCGTGCAGCTGGATCGCTTGCTGGCCGACGAATTTGGCGGCCTTGCCGACGG
>NZ_JBMFGY010000119.1:0-8985 GCF_049977125.1 Acidiphilium sp.
TGACGCCGCGCGCGTCGCGCGCGGTCAGCAAGGGTTCGGAGCCTGGTTCAGTGCCGCCGTCCATCGGGTCAGTATGGCGAGGCGGCGGGCTTCAGGCAAGCGCGGGGGTTACCCGATCAACATGGGATCACCATTGGATCACCATTGCCGGGCACAGGCGACGGTGCGGGACCCGACGTCGAGCGTGAAGGCGGGGGTGGTGAAATAGGTGTCGATCGTGCCGGAGGGGGCGCGGAGGTAGCCGAAGCCGATCGGTTTGCCGATCGTGTGACCGAAGCCGCCGCTGGAGAGCCAGCCGACCGGGATTCCATTGTGGCGGATGGTCTCCCGGCCGATCAGGGTGATGGCGGGGTCATCGACGGTGAAGCCGCACAGGCGCTTGCGCAGGGGTTGGCCGCGTTGGGCGCGGATCGCCTCGGCGCCGAGGAAGTCGAGCGGCTTGCGATCCTTGACCGCCCAGCCGAGACCGGCTTCGAGCGGCGTATGGTCGGGGCCGATGTCGCTGCCCCAGGCGCGGTAGGCTTTTTCCAGGCGGAGCGAGTCGATGGCGCGGTAGCCGGCGTTGACGATGCCGTGCGGCGCGCCCGCGGCCATCAGGGCGGCGTAGACCGTGAGGGTGAATTCGGTCGGGACGTGCAATTCCCAGCCGAGCTCGCCGACATAGGAGACCCGCAGGGCGCGGATGGGGGCGCCGGCGATGAAGATGGCGCGGGCGGCGGCGAAGGGGAAGGCGGCGTCGCTGAGATCGGCGGGGGCGGTGGTGGCGGCGGCGAGCACCGCGCGCGCGCGTGGCCCCATCAGGCTGAGGGTCGCGAAACCGGAGGTGACATCGATCAGATGGGCGTCGTGGCCCTGGGGGATGTGGCGGGTGATCCAGTCGAAATCATGGGTGGCGAAGCCGGTGCCGGTCACGATGTAGAAATGCTCGGGGGCGAGGCGGGCGATGGTGAGGTCGCATTCGATGCCGCCGCGATGGTTGAGCATTTGGGTATAGACGAGTTTGCCGGGCGGGACCCGGATGTCGTTGGCGCAGATGTAGGACAGGGCGGCTTCGGCGTCGCGGCCGATCATTTCGAATTTGGCGAAGGAGGATTGGTCGAACAGGGCGACGGCGTTGCGGGTGGCGTGATGTTCGCGGGCGACGGCGTCGAACCAGTTCGGGCGGCCGAAACCGGGTTCGTCGGCGGGTATTTCGCCGGGGGCGGCGAACCAGTTCGGGCGTTCCCAGCCGAGTTTTTCGCCGAAACAGGCGCCGGCGTCGCGCAGCACGGCATAGAGCGGCGAGCGGCGCGCGGGGCGGGCGCTGTGGTATTCCTCATGCGGCCAGGCGATTGCATAGTGGCGGGCGTAGGCTTCGAGGGTGCGGGTGCGCACCCAGGCGACATCGCGATGCGGACGGCCGAAGCGGCGGATGTCGACCGGCCAGAGATCGTAGGGTGGTTCATTGCCGGCGACCCATTCGGCCAGCGCCTTGCCGGCACCGCCGCCGGCGGCGATGCCGAAGGCGTTGAAGCCGGCGCCGATGAACAGCCCGTGGCACTCGGGCGCGGCGCCGAGGATGAAATTACCATCCGGGGTGAAGCTTTCCGGACCGTTCAGCAGGGTTTTGACCCCGGCGGTGAGCAGGGCGGGGACCCGGCCGACCGCCAGCTCCATGATCGGCTGGAAATGATCCCAATCCGAATTGAGCAGTTGGAAATTGAAGCCCTGGGGAATCCCCTCGACCGCCCAGGGGATCGGGTTGGGTTCGTAGCCGCCCATGACGAGGCCGCCGACCTCTTCCTTGTAATAGGTCAGGCGGTCGGGGTCGCGCAGGGTCGGCAGGGTCGGGGTGACGCCGGGAATCGCTTCGGTGACGATATATTGATGCTGCACCGAGACCAGCGGCACCGCGACGCCGATCGGGGCGCAGAGATCACGGCTCCATTGGCCGGCGCAGACGATGACGGCCTCGCAGGCGATGGCGCCCTGGGGGGTGGTGACGCCGGTGGCGCGGTTGCCGGTGAGGGTGATGCCGGTGACGGCGATGTCCTCGATGATGCGCGCGCCGGCCATGCGGGCGCCGCGCGCGAGGGATTGGGTGATGTCGGACGGGTTGGCCTGACCATCGCTCGGCAGGAAGGCGGCGCCGATCACATCCGTGATGTCCATCAGCGGCCAGAGCGATTTTGCCTCGGCCGGGCTGAGCAGGTGCATCTCGAGGCCGAACGAGCGGGCGGTGGCGGCCTGGCGTTGCAGCTCGGTCCAGCGGTCGGGCGTGCAGGCGAGGCGCAGGCCGCCGTTCTGTTTCCAGCCGGTGGCGAGGCCGGTTTCGGCTTCGAGCGTGGCGTAGAGTGCGACGGAATGGCCGAGGAGCTGGGTGATGTTGGCGTTGCTGCGCAACTGCCCGACCAGCCCCGCCGCGTGGAACGTGCTGCCGGAGGTGAGTTTGTGGCGTTCGAGCAGAACGATGTCGCGCCAGCCGAGGCGGGCGAGGTGGTAGGCGGTGGCACAGCCGACGATGCCGCCGCCGATGATCACCGCCCGTGCCGAGGTGGGGAAATCGTGCATCATGAGGCTCCTGTCATGCGGGGGCGCAGCCGCCGATGCCGAAGGCGGCGCAGGCGAGGTCCAGCCGGGTGGCGTAGGTTTCGGTATAGGCGGGATAGTCGAAATCGGTGGGTGGATCGGCTTCGGAGGCGGCGCTCCAGAGCATTTCGCGCAGCAGCGAGGCGGCGATCAGCGATTGAAACGCGGCGATGCGGGCGGGATCGGCGGTGGCGCCATCATAGGCGGCGAGCAGGGCGATGGCGGCCTCGGGCGGCAGGTCGAGATTGGCGGCGAAATTGGCGAGGTCGAACAGCGGGGTGTTGAAGCCGGCGTAATCCCAGTCGATCAGCCAGAGGCGCGTGCCGTCATCGAGCCAGTTCGCGGCCAGCAGGTCGTTGTGGCAGAACGCCAGGGTGATCGGGCCGGTGCGGTGTTCGAGCGCGGCGTTCAGCGCGGCCAGGGCGGGGAGACGGGCGGCGATCCGGCAGGGGGCGGCGGCGAGGCGGCGCAGATAGGTGGCGTTGACGTGAAACACCCAGAACAGCACGGCGGGCAGCGGCAGATGCGCCGCCATCGTGACATGGCAGCGGCGCAGGAGCGCGAGTGCGGCGCGCAAGGTGGCGGGATCGGCGAAATCGGCTTCGGTCAGGGTGCGGCCCTCGATGAAGCGCGACACCATGACGCCGGGCGCCGCGTGGATCACCTCGGGCGATAATCCGGCGGCGAAGCCGGCGCGCGCCGCCACCTGTTCATGGGCGCGCCAGATGCCGTGGGTCGGGTTGTCCGCGCCGAAGCGCACCACGAATTTGCCGTGCGCGGCGCGCACCAGATAGTTGCGGTTGGTGATGCCGCCCTCGAGCGGGGCGATGCTGACCGGCCCCTGCCAGCAGGGCAGAGCGGCGATGGCCGCCGCGATTTGGCTCGCCACCGGCATCGGCGTCACGCTGGCCTAATCAGCCAGACCGGACGGGTCGCCCGCGAGCGCCGCCGCCAGAATCCGCCGCATGGCCGGGGTATCGGCCGGGCGGGGATTGTCGGGCGTGTTCGGGTCGTGGAACGCCTCGGCCGCCAGCAGGTCGAGCATCGGCGCGGTGACGCCGAGGCTCGCGATGGTGGGGGGGATGTGGAGCGTGTGGCGCAGATCGATCACCCAGTCGAGGAAACCGTCGAACCCGCCGGTGATGCCGAGGCAGCGGGCGGCATGGTCGATTTTCGGTTCGATGCGGGCGCGGTTATAGGCGAGCACATAGGGCATCAGCACCGCGTTGGTCAGGCCGTGATGGGCGTGGCAATGCGCGCCGATCGGGTGGCTGAGCGAGTGGATCGCGCCGAGGCCCTTCTGGAACGCGGTCGCGCCCATGGCGGCGGCGGCGAGCATGGCACTGCGGGCGGGCAGATCGGTGCCGGTGCTGGCGGCGATCGGCAAGGCGCTCCTGATCAGGCGCATGCCCTCGATCGCGATGCCGTCGGCCATCGGG
Organism: Acidiphilium sp.; assembly: GCF_049977125.1. Lineage (NCBI taxonomy): Bacteria > Pseudomonadati > Pseudomonadota > Alphaproteobacteria > Acetobacterales > Acidocellaceae > Acidiphilium > Acidiphilium sp. Next base: position 4,008 of record NZ_JBMFGY010000119.1, read on the forward strand.
TGATAGGCATCGACGCAATAGGCTTCGAGATTATGGGCGAGCGCGTCCATCCCGGTCCAGGCGGTCAGGTTTGCGGGCAGGCCGAAGGTGAGTTCGGGGTCGAGCACGACGACGCGCGGCAGCATCGATGGATGGAGCAGGATGATTTTGCGGCACGCCGCCGGATCGGTGATCACCGAGGCGCGGCCGACTTCCGATCCGGTGCCGGCGGTGGTCGGGATCGCGATGATCGGCACCATCGCCCGGTCGAGCGCCGGGGCGGTGCGGGTGATTTCGAAATCCCACAACGGCTGCGAGGTCGCCGCGGCCAGCGCGATGGTTTTGCCGCAATCGAGCGCGCTGCCGCCGCCGATCGCGATGATCAGATCCGCCTGATGGGCGGTGAACGCGGCGACGCCGGCCTCGACATCGGTGCGCAGCGGGTCGGGGTGGGTGCCGGTGAAGCGGGCGACCGCGATGCCCTGGGCCGCCAGCGCCGCCGCGATCGGCGCGAAGAACGGCAGTTGCGCGACCTGCGGGTCTGACACCAGCAAGGCGCGTCTGGCGCCGAGATCACGCGCGCGGCCGGGAAGATCGGCGATGCGGCCCGGACCGGCCAGAACCTCGGTCGGGAAGCGCCAGGTGCCGTTCAGAGAAGTCATGTTACATCCTTTCGAAGCTGCGGACCCGCTCCCAGTCGGTCACGGCGGCGCCGAACGCCTCGATTTCGACCTCGGCCATGCGGGCGTAATGGGCGACCACCTGATCGCCGAAGGTTGTGCGGACGAAATCGCTGCCGCGCCAGAGCGCCAGGGCGTGATCCATGCTGCGCGGCACCCGGGGCAGATCGCCGTGATAGGCGTTGCCGCGCTGGGCGCCGGCGGGGGGCAGGGCGCGCTCGATGCCGTCGAGCCCGGCGGCGATCATGCCGGCGAGGGCGAGGTAGGGGTTGACGTCGCCGCCTGGCAGGCGGTTTTCGACGCGGAGCGAGCGGCCATGGCCGAGCACGCGGAACGCGCAGGTGCGGTTGTCATGCCCCCAGACCAGCGCGGTGGGGGCGAAACTGCCGATCGCGTAGCGCTTGTAGGAGTTGATGTTGGGGGCGAACAGCAGCGATAATTCCGCCGCGTGCGCGGCCAGGCCGGCGAGGAAATGACCGAACAGCGTGGAGTGGCCGAGCCCCTCGGCGAAGACCGGCCGGTTCGCCGCATCGCGCAGGCTGAGGTGGATGTGGCAGGAATTGCCCTCGCGCTCGTTGAATTTCGCCATGAAGCTGATCGCGCACTCGAGCTCCTGCGCGATCTCCTTGGCGGCTTCCTTGTAGAGGACGTGGCCATCGGCGGTGTCGAGCGCGCGGCCATAGGCGAAGTTGATTTCGTGCTGGCCGAGATTGCACTCGCCCTTGGAATTCTCGACCTGGATGCCGGCGGCCTCCATCGCGTTGCGGATCCGGCGGATCACCGGTTCGACCTTGGCGGTGCCGAGGATCGAGTAATCGACATTGTGCAGATTGGCCGGGTCGAGATTGCGGTAGCCGCGCTTGGCGCATTCGTCGTAGCTGTTGCGGAACAGGAGAAACTCAAGCTCGGTCGCGGCGTAGGCGGAAAACCCCGCCGCTTCGAGCCGCGCGATCTGGTGCTTGAGAATGCTGCGCGGCGCCACCGGGGCCAGGCGCCCATCGTGACCCGCGATGTCACACAGCAGGATCGCGGCACCGTCCTGCCAGGCGGCGCGGCGGAGCGTGGCGAGGTCGGGTTGGAACACGAAATCGCCGTAGCCGCGATCCCAGGAGGCGAAATCATAGCCCGATACCGGTGTCATTTCGACATCGACCGCGAGCAGGTAGTTGCAGCCCTCGGATTGTTCGGCGAGCACGGTATCGAGAAAGAAGCGCGGCATCACCCGCTTGCCCTGCAATCGCCCCTGCATGTCGGGTGCTGCCATGATGATGGTATCGATGCTGCCCTGCTCGATCAGATCGCGCAGATCGGCGAGGGTGAGCGCGCCCGGCTGCGGTTCGGTCGGTTTGGAATGATTCTGATCCATGGGACACCTCCGGTTGCTCTTGTTGCACAGGTAAACTCTCGGCCGATTGACATTAGAAGACAAGCAACGCGTGGAATTTGTGTTGAAATGTCAAACCAACGGGGGCGGAATTTGCCACACTCCGCTGGTGGAAGGGGATTTCGATTATGATTGCGCTGCCAATGGCGATCGGTTCATGATGAAGCCGCGATCTGCTGACGCGGGAGGTTCATGACGCATCCGTCCGTCTCATCACCGGGTCCTGCCGGCCATGTTCTGGCCGCTGCCGCCTGCGGCGTGACCGACTTCATCCATGCCTGCGGCGCCGACCCCGATCGGATTTTGGGCGAGGTCGGCTTCAATCCGCGCGATCTCGAGGACCCATGCGCCACCGTGCCGCTCGCGCGCTATGTCGCGATGATGGAGGCGGCGGCGCGGCGCAGCCACAATCCCCGGTTCGGACTTGGCTTTGGTCAGCAATTTCAGCCGGAACAACTCGGCCTGATCGGCCAGCTCGCGCTCGCCGCCCCCGATATCGGCACCGGCCTCGCCGCGTTTGCCCGTTGTTTCGGCCTGCATCAGCAGGATACCGAAACCCGCCTGGTGCGCGAGGCCACGATGTTGCGGCTGGAGTATCGCATCATCGATCCGGAAATATGGTCGCGCCGGCAGGACGCCGAGCTGACCATGGGCATGTTCGTCAATTTGCTGCGCCGCGCGCTCGGCTCGCGGCTCGATGTCGAGGAAGTCTGGTTCGAACACCCCCAGCCCGAACAATCCCACGCGCATGAGGCCGCCTTTGGCGCGCCGGTTTTTTTCAATGCGGCGACCAATGCCATCACGTTTCGCGCCACCGGTCTCGACCGTCCGATGCCGGGGCGTGATCCGGCGCGCTTCGTCGCGCTGGCGGAAGACCTCCGGCGGATCGGCAGCGGCGCGCGTCCGCTCGACCTGATGCCGCTGGTGATGAGCGAGATCCGCCGCTGCCTCGCGGATGGTCCGCCCGGAATCGACCGCATTGCCGAGCGTTTGCGCGTGCCGCGCTGGACCTTGCAGCGGCGCCTCGCGGAGCATGGCGTCTGTTTTTCGAGCTGTGTCGATCAGGTTCGGGCCCGGCTCAGCCTGATTTATCTGGCTGAGCCGCATATCTCGATCGCCGCGATCGCCGAATTGCTCGGCTATTCCGAGGTCAGCGCGTTTTCGCGCGCCTGCAAACGCCTCCACGGTGCCGCCCCCGACGCGGTGCGCCGGGGGCTTACCCGATCGCCAGCCCACAACCAGCCCGGGCGACACAGCCCGGCACAGACGGACCGTTTCATCGTTATGGGAGACTGAAACATGACCACCGATCCGGATCAGGCACGCATTCTCGCTGAAGACACCGCGACATTGCACAAAATGGGCTATGCTCAGGAACTGGCCCGGCGGATGGGCGGATTTTCGAATTTTGCCGTGGCTTTCTCGATCATTTGTATTCTCGCTGGCGGCATCACCTCGTTCCAGTCCGGCTTCTCGGCCGCCGGGCCGGGGGGTGTGATCATCGGCTGGATCGTCGGTTCGGTGTTTGCCCTGATCGTCGGCGCCTCGATGGCGCAGATCGCCTCCGCCTATCCGACCGCGGGGGCGCTGTATCACTGGTCCTCGCTGCTCGGGGGCCGCGGCTGGGGCTGGGCGACCGCGTTTGTCAATCTGCTGGGTCTGATTTTTGTCGTCGCTTCGGTCAATGTCGGGGCGTATGATTTATTCACCAGCCTGATTCTGGGCAACATGTTCCATATCGACACGTCGCACTGGGGGTTGTGGCAACAGACGATCGCCGTGGTCCTGATCACGCTCAGCCAGGGGTTGTTCAACCAGCTCGGCATCCGCACCACCACCAAGCTGATCGATTTTTCCGGCTATCTGATCTTTTTCATCGCCATCGTCCTGACCATCACGTTGCTGGTGGGCGCGCAGCATTATGATTTCGGCCGCCTCACCCGGTTCATCAATTATTCCGGCAAACCGGGCGGCGGCGTGGTGCCCGCGAGCAAGAGCCTGTTCTATCTGTTCCTGCTCGGATTGCTGCTGCCGCTTTATACGATCACCGGCTTCGATGGCGCGGCGCATACCTCGGAAGAGACCATCAACGCCCGCCGCATCGTGCCGCGCGGCATCATGAATTCGATTTTCTGGTCGTTCGCGTTCGGGCTGGTGATGGAAGCCGCCATCATTCTCGCGATGCCCAATCTCGACAAGGCCGCCGCCCAGGGCGGCAACGTGTTCTTTGATCTGCTCGGCAACCTGCCGGTGGCGACCCCGGTGAAAGACCTGCTGTATGTGGGGATCGTGGTTTCGAACTATCTTTGCGCGCTTGCCGGCGTCACCTCGACCTCGCGGATGATCTTTGCCTTCGCGCGTGACGGCGGCCTGCCGGGACATAAGATCTTTCGTCACGTCAGCGTCAGGCACCGCACCCCGGTCGGCGCGATCTGGCTGACCGTGGTTCTCTCGATCGCGGCGACGCTGTATTCGCCCGCCTTCGCGGCGCTGGCCGCCGGCTGCGCGATGTTCCTGTATATTTCCTATGCCATGCCGATCGCCGCCGGCCTGTTCGCCGAGGGCAAGACCTGGACCGAATTCGGCCCGTTCCGTCTTGGCGTTTTCTCCAAGCCGCTGGCGCTGCTCTCGATCCTGGGCGTTCTTGTCCTGATCTATATCGGCATCCAGCCGCCGAACAATATTCTGATCAGTTATGGCCTCGGCCTGATCGCGCTGATGCTGGTGCTGTGGTTCGGCGTTGCGCGCACCCGGTTTCCAGGGCCGCCGATCAGCCGCGAGGCGATCGCCGCGCGCGCCGGGGAGATCGCCGCCGAGGAACAGGCGGTGCACCAGGGGGCCGCGGAATGAGGCGGCGCTAGAGTGTTATGCTTTCATCTCAACGCTCTAGCTCTATGTTTTTTCGAGCGATTTCATGCGATTATGTTGCCGCTGT
>NZ_JBMFGY010000120.1:0-4157 GCF_049977125.1 Acidiphilium sp.
CGCAGCTGAGCACCAGCGGTGCGGCGGTATCCACCAACCTGTCCAGCATCCATCAGCTGGCGGCGGGGGCGACCGACAATTCGAGCTTCGTGATCGGTCTGAACACCAGCACCGCCGGGGCGCAGACCGGCACTGCCAACCTCGCGCTGCAATCGGATTCCGCGCCGGAGGGTTGCACCGGCGATTGCGTGCTGAACCTCGCGGGCCAGAGCGTTGCGGTGAGTGGCAATGTCTACCGGCTTGCGAACCCGACGCTTGACACCCCGTCCGTCACCCTCGCGGCGCGGGTGGGCGATGCCGCGCCGACCCAGGCGATCAGCCTGACCAACACCTCGCCCGACCCCTATACCGAGGCGCTGAAAGCGAATTTCGGCGCGGTCTCCGGCCCGTTCAGCGGAACCGGCGCGATCGGGGCCACACCGCTCGCAGCCGGAGCGACGAACGGCTCGAGCCTCGCGGTCGGGCTGAACACCGCAACCTCCGGCACGTTCACCGGCACCGCGGCGCTGAACTACATCTCGACCGGGCAGGGGACGGACAATGCCGCCGACATCGCCGATGGCACGGGCAGAGTCGCGCTGACCGGCAAGGTGTATCAGACGGCGGTGGCGTCGGTCACGCCCAGCGTGAATTTCGGGATCGTGCATGTCGGTCAGACGGTGGCGGCACAGGCGATCGATGTCGCCAACACCGCGAGCGGGGCATTGACCGATGTGATCACCGGCGGCTTCGGCACACCCGCCGCCGGTTCGCCGTTCGGCACGAGCGGCACGCCGGGCGCGGGGGTTGCGGCGGGAACCTCGTCGAACGCGCTGACGGTCGGGTTGAATACCAGCCAGTCCGGGATCTTCACGAGCGATGCCAATCTCGCGCTGAACAGCCATGACGCCAGCCTTGCGGATCTGGCACTGAGCACCTCTCCGGTCAGTCTCTCGGCGCAGATCGACAATTATGCCGTCGCGGCCTTTGGCAAATCGGGAGGTGCGGGGTCGTTCAGCGGGACCGGCAATGCGTTCACCCTGAACTTCGGATCGCTGGTGCAGGGGAGTTCGGTGGTCGATGCGTCGCTGTTCACGTTCAACGCGGCCACCGGCACGTCGGATCTGTTGAAGGGCGGCTACAGCATCGCCTCGGGTGCCGGTGATTTCGGTCTGAGCGGGCTGAACAGCTTCCTCGGACTCGCGGCAGGGCAGCAGACCGGGCCGGCGCAGATCAGCTTCAATACCTCGAGCCTCGGCAATTTCAGCGAGCAGATCGATCTGGCGGCAATCGGCTACAACGCCAGCGGCTACAGCGAAATGCTGCCGGCGACACTGACGATCGAGGGCGACGTGATCAGCAGCACGGTGCCGGTGCCCGAACCCGGATCGCTCGCGGTGCTGCTCACCGGGTTGCTGGCGCTGGTCGGTATCCGCTGGTCGGGCCCGTCCCGCCGTGCGGCTCGCCGTTCTGACCGGAGGAGCGCAGCATGAGCGGCGTGATGCCGAAATTCGGCCCTGGCGCCGAACTTGACGATGCGCCTGGGAGCCGGCGGATCGGGGCGGGGATCATGGCCTGGGTTGCTGCGGCGCTTTCCGGGTTGGTTTTGTTGCTGGTGACGGCCAACATCCTGCTCGGCCTGTGGGATCGGTCCTTGCAAGTCGGAGTCCAGCACCGCGCGGCATTTCTGACCCAGACCGTATCGTTGGGGCGGATCGATGATCAACTCATCATTGCCATCGCGACCAAGGCCGTGGCGAGCCATGATCCGGCGCTCGACGCGCTATTGAAACGGGCGGGCGTGTCATACCGGATCAACCACAAGGCAAACAAGGCGCCAGCACCATGAGGCCCAATCCTTCATCCGAACCGCGTTCGATCTGGATCGTGGCACTCTGTCTTCTGCTTGTCGCTTTCACGCTGCAATCCGGGTCCCGGACTCTTGGCCTGTTACAGAATACCCATGTGCTGGATCACATCGCTGTCGAGCAGGCTTCCGCGCTGCCGCAGAGCCTGCGGGCGCGCAATCAGCTTCATCTCCTGGCAGCGGGGATTATCGGGCTCGCACGGCAGGGAAACCCGAATGCAGCGGCTGTGTTGGCGGAAATGAAAGCGAGGGGTGTGGTGTTGTCCGGGCCAGGCATCTCATCTGCCGCGTCACCGGCCAGTGGGCTGCCACACTGAGGAGGGCCGCCCGGTTTCGGGCCGCTTGGCCAGAAACCAAACTTATTTGGCAACAGACGGCCATCGGAAAACCATCGCCGTCACCGCCGGCCTGCGCCTTGACGGCATCATCGTACCCCGGATCATCGACGGCGCCATGGATGGCGACGCGTTCCGAACCTATGTCGAGCGCGTTTTGATCGCCGGACCGCGTCCGGGAAATATCGTGATTACCGACAATCGGCCGGCTCACGAAGTACGCGGGGCCCGTAAGATGATCGAAGCCGCAGGCGCGTGGCTGCGCGACCTGCCGCCCTATTTTCCCGATTTCACTCTGATCGAAAATGCCTTTACCAAACTGAAAATCCTGCGCCGCGCCGCCGCAGCGAGAGCCGTTCCAGACTTGTTGAAAGCCATCAATTCGATCCTCGAGCGCCGCACCCCCAGCGAATGTTAGAACGACCTATTCGCCGCAGAATACAAGGCAGAATGATCAGAAATTGCGCCAAGCCCCACGTCTACCCATCGCTCAGCAAACATGAACGTTCCCCGGTTCACTTGTTTCGCGTCAATCGCTTTGTTTAAACGCGGGCATCGGCCGTTCTCAAAGTCGCTCATGCTCCGGAGGTCGCGTCGAAACGAGACGGCAATCAGGCAACCCCATGCTCGTGGAGCCCGTGCGCCCGCGCCCTGATTGCCTCGGCCGACATCGCCGGCCCGACCCATGGCCCCTGAACCAGATCGACCCCGAGCCTGCGAATTCGCGCCATTTCCGCCTCGGTTTCGACTCCATCGATCGTTACTGCGACCCCCAGGCGATGCGCGATCTCCACCGATGCCCGGATCAGGATGGTCTCGTCTGCCGCGTCATCGGGCGCCAAGGCGTGCGCCAATCGGCGGTCGAGCTTCAATCCGGTCAATGGCAGACGCGGCAGCAAGGCCAGACTGCCGAACATCGCGCCGAAACCCTCCAGGATCACGCCGACCCCACGGTCACGCAATGTGGCGATTGCATGGTGCAACGCCATCCCGCCTTCGACCAGTTCGGATTCGTCGATCTGCAAATCTACCCGCCCCTCGCCGATTCCCGCCCGATTAAGCGCGGCCAGCAGCGCGTCGCACACGGCACCATCGGCCAAGGTTCGACTCGGCAACGGCACGGCAACCCGCCAGTCCACCGGCCATCGTCCGACCTCTTCCGCCGCGGCATCCAGGGTGTAGCGTAGCATGTCACCGCGCAGCGCCGGTTTTTCGAGATCGCGCAACAGGGGAGCCACCGGGATCAGGCCACGCCGCCGGTTCGGCAATCCCACCCACAACTCGGCGCCCTCGATCCGATCAACCGTCCCGGTACGCGCCCCCCCAAGCCGCATGCGCGGCAGATAGCGCAGACGAAACAAGCCCTCACGAAGCGCTTCGGTCAGTCGCATCGCCCGCTTGCGCTGCTCCCCTGCTGCCAATCGCCGAAGTGACGCCCGCGTGCGTCGATCCGCCAACCCGGACTGAGGTTCGGTCATGCCCGGATCAGCCTCCGCAAAATCGGATGATTCCATTACGCTCACACACATTGCTCCAGTCGGAATTGCTCGATCATGATCGTCATCATGCATGCCGGAAGTAAAATTTCCGTTAGCGTAGCCTCGAAAACATCGACAAAATCACATCAATCTGTCGAGGCGCCGGTTTTCTAGACAGATGGACAAGCGAGTCTTCTCCATCATTGGACGCCGGTTTAAATACTTTCCCAGGGATGGCGCCGGATCATGATGGCGCAATGATTATGGTGTGAAGACGCACATCCTGCGCCTGAGTGATGATGAGCGCGCACAACGCGCCGGACCACGGAGCCAGCGAAATCAATTCGGCACGGCCGCGACGTCACCTGAAATGTCGCTCACGCCCTCTCCGTCCGGCATATTGACGTAACGCAGGAGAGCGTCGACGCCTTTGAGCAGTCATGCGCCTGTCTCAACACCAAAAGCTCCGCCATCTTCGGCGCGTTCCACAGCCACAAC
>NZ_JBMFGY010000120.1:4257-8958 GCF_049977125.1 Acidiphilium sp.
CCACCCGTGTAGCGTCCACCCGGTCGCCCGATGGGTCCTCGTGAAAAATGGGAGTTTGAAGGCACGAACACCAACACCGCCATCGGGGCTGACCACGCGGTGAGCGCCGAGACGATGGGATCGCCGATCATGCAGGGGCCTCACGCACCGAACCCCTCTCCCAATGATTATTTTGCGCTAAAGTATAGTGAAGCGTCAGACTACTACGCCTCTATAATAAAACCTGATCGATCAATACCTGCGATTTCCATCGCTGGATCGGTATCAATCGGGACGATACCCGGTCGCGACCAGATACAATTCCCGGCTGTCCTTTCGGCTGGCAGCGGGTTTGGCGTGGCGCACCAGGGTGAAGCGGCGTTTGAGCAGCGCAAGCATGCCGCCTTCGGCGCCGCCTTGGAACAATTTGGTAACGAAGCCGCCGCCGGGTTCGAGGGTCTTGAACGCGAAGTCGAGTGCCAGTTCGGCGAGGCCCATGATTCGAAGGTGATCGGTCGCCATGTGGCCGGTTGTGTTAGGCGCCATGTCCGACAGGACCAGATCAGCACGGCCACCGAGCACGGCGCGCAACTCCCCTTCCATCGCGGCATCCTGAAAATCGCCGACCAGAAGCGTAGCGCCAGGGATCGGATCGATCGCCAGCAGGTCGATGCCGACGACGCGCGCTGCACCGCGGGCCAGCGCAATCTGGGTCCAGCCGCCGGGGGCGGCACCGAGATCGATCACGCGGCTCGCTTTGCCGATCAGGGTGAATTTATCATCGAGTTCGATCAATTTGAACGCGGCGCGTGAGCGATAGCCCTTGGCTCTCGCCGCCTCGACGTAGGGATCGTTCAACTGGCGGGTCAGCCATTTCTGCGACGAAGGTTTGTGCTTGCGCGCGGATTTGAGCCGCACCGTCGTGCGGCGGCCTTGCGGGGGATCATCCGTCATCGATAGGGTCTGTTCATGCCTGAAAGGCGCGCGGCCGGGCGCGGGCGGCGCGGATCAGTCGCATCAGCATGCCCTCGCGCAGGCCGCGATCAGCGACGGCGAGTTCGCCGGCCGGCCACATATCCTCGATCGCAGCAAAGATGGTGCAACCGGGCAGCACGAAATCGACCCGGTCCGGACCGATGCATGGATGCTCGGCGAGACCGGCGCGGCCAAGAGCGCGGATGGCGGCGAGGCCGCTGGCGACCTGTTCCCGCGGGAGCACGGCACCGTCGATCACGCCGCGGCGATAGCGGTCGAGTTTGAGGGCGATGCCGGCGATGGTGGTGACGGTGCCGCTGGTGCCAATCAGCCGCACGCCGCCCTGGCGGATTTCCTGGCCGATCCGATGGATCTGCTCGAACGGGCGCAGCAGCGCCTTGATTTCATCGACGACGGCGGAGAAACCGGCTTCGGTCTCGCACCAGCCAGCGCAGCGCTCGGACAGGGTAACGACGCCAACCGGAATGGTATGGTAACCAATGAGTTGCGGCACCGATCGATCGGCCGGGCTGTGGCTGCCAGGAACGCGGACCCAGGCAATTTCGGTCGAACCGCCGCCGATGTCGAACAACAGGGCGCGCCGCTCGGCTTGGTTGATCAGCGAGGCGCAGCTTTCCATCGCGAGACCGACCTCCTCGCGTGGCGAGATGGTCTCGATCGGCAATCCGGTGGCGGCCCGCGCGCGGGCGATGAAGGCAGCGCCGTTCTCGGCCTGGCGGCAGGCCTCGGTGGCGATGGCGCGGATGTCGGCGACCTGCCAGCGGCGCAGACGTTCGGCGCAAATGCTGAGGGCGTCGATCGCGCGATCCATCGCGCTGGTCGAGAGGGTGCCAGTGCGGTACAGCCCCTCGCCGAGGCGGACGACGCGGCTGAAACTGTCGAGCACGTGAAAGCCCCCGCCGCTGGGCACGCCAACGAGCATGCGGCAGTTATTGGTCCCGAGGTCGATCGCGGCAAAAGCCGGCGGGCGGGCGCGCCGATCCATCGGCGCGTGAGCGCGTCCACCGCACCGCTCGGCGGAAGTCCGGTGGGATACCGGGAAGGTCGGCAGGGCGATCTCGCTTGCCATGATCTCTTTATAATGGCCTCACCCATGGGCAGAGAGCAAGCCAGAAGTGCATGAGGGCCGGAATTGATCGCAATCGACCGGGCGGAGGCCGCGTCGGGTGCGCGACGGCCACTGACGCGCTTGACGTTCGAGATCGGCGAGGATATGTCGCTGCTCACGCCAATCGGGTCTGCGGGTGACGTCTCGCGGTCCGGTTTTTTCTGTTCCGTTTTCCAAAAGAGATCCTTGAGTTCATGGCAAATATCGCATCCGCCCAGAAGCGCATCCGTCAAACCGTGGTTCGCACCGCCCGCAACAAGGCGCGGCGCTCACGGGTGCATACGTTCGTGCGCAAGCTCGAGGAAGCGATTGCCCTCGGCGATCATTCCAAGGCACGCGAGGCGTTTATCGCCGCGCAGCCTGAAATGCAGCGCGCGGTGACCAAAGGCGTGTTGAAGGCCAACACCGTGTCACGGACGATTTCACGCCTATCGGCGCGTGTTAAGGCTCTCGGCGCCTCGTCCTAGAGCGATATGCGATTAAGTTGACGCGACAGCGGCAACATAATCGCATGAAATCGCTCGAAAAACATAGAGCTAGAGCGTTAAGCTGAAAACATAACGCTCTAGGCCGCCTCACGAAACGGCGGCCTCAATTCCGCCGACATGCGCCGGTTATGGCGCAGTCGCAGGAAAGTTCTGAATTTGATTTATTTTCTGTTTTTTGAGGCGGCATCCTCGGGTGCCGCCTTCATTATTTTGCGGCAATTTCCACGCGCAGGCGGAACTGTCATGGTTTGCGTGGCAATGATTTTTTTGAACTTCAACAGACCGGACCAATCGCCTGATTTCATGAGGAGTTTTTAAAAGGTCAATGCCAGGCCTTGATTTTTTCGAACACGAGGTCTCTTGCGCTCGGCCCATGACTTGGCCTAACCTACCTTCTCCAGAACATGGTTCAGCCGTCGGACGCCTTCGCATTCTGTAGTTTACACAACTATGGCGTGTAGCCTATTGCGTTTGATGTCTGAAGCGGTTTCGGCAAGACGGGGCAAGGCGGATTAACGGAGGCGATGCTGTTGGAAGCGCAAATGGTGCAAAGTTATGACGCAGACAACGCCCCGGACAGCGCTTCCCGACGGGAACCGCCGGCCGATGGCTGCAGTGACGCGACCTTGGCGCTGCAATGGAGCCGGGTGCGGGCGCGGCTGCAGGAGGAGATCGGCGAGGTCGAATATCGCAACTGGCTCCGCCAGGCCGCACTTCACGGGCTGGATGGTGATGAAATCACCGTGATGATGCCGACGCGGTTCCTGCGCGACTGGGTCAACAAGGAATATGGCGGACTGCTGACCAGTTTCTGGCAGTCGGAGAATCCGGCGGTGCGGCGGGTCGATATCCGCACCCGCCCAACCGGTGCGACCAATGCGGTGCCGTTGCTCGACGAACCGACCGTATCGGTCGGCAGACCGGCGCCGGCGGCGCGGCGGGAGAACGATGATCGCTCGGAAACCGTCGCCCCGCTCGACCCGCGTTTCACGTTCGACACTTTCGTGGTCGGCAAGCCCAATGAATTCGCCTATGCATGCGCCCGCCGCGTCGCGGATGGGCCGGCGCCGGGGTTCAATCCGCTGTTCCTGTACGGCGGTGTCGGCCTCGGCAAAACACATCTGATGCACGCGATCGCCTGGGAATTGTCCCAGCGGGCCGATGAAGTCACCGTCGCCTATATGTCGGCCGAGAAATTCATGCACCGCTTCGTCAGCGCGCTGCGCCGGCAATCGACGATCGAATTCAAGAACGAGCTGCGCAGCGTCGATGTGCTGATGGTCGATGACCTGCAATTCCTGATCGGCAAGGACGGCACGCAGGAGGAATTCTTCCACACGTTCAACGCCCTGGTGGATTCGGGCAAACAGATCATCGTTTCGGCGGACAAGTCGCCGTCGGATCTGTCGGGCATCGAAGACCGGCTGCGGACCCGGCTGGGCTGTGGCATGGTGGCCGATGTTCACGCCACCACCTACGAGCTGCGCCTCGCGATTCTGGAGGCCAAGGCCGCACGTTCCGGCGTGCCGGTACCGGGACGGGTGATGGAGTTCCTCGCCCAGAAAATCACCGCCAACGTCCGCGAACTCGAAGGCGCGCTGAACCGGTTGATCGCCCACGCCCATCTGTTCGACCGGCCGGTGACGCTGGAAGCCGCCAACGAGGTGCTGCACGACCTGCTGCGCGCCTATGACCGCAAAATCACCATCGAAGACATCCAGAAACAGGTCTCAGAACACTATCATATCCGGATCAGCGAAATGTCCTCGGTGCGGCGGGCCCGCAACATCGCACGACCACGACAGATCGCGATGTACCTCGCCAAACAACTCACCAGCCGCTCGCTGCCCGAAATCGGACGGAAATTCGGCAATCGCGACCACACCACCGTGATGCATGCCGTCGCCAAAGTGACCGAACTCATGGCCGCCGATCCGGATTTCGCCGAAGACGTCGAATTGCTCAGGCGCATCCTCGCGGTGTGACGGCGCTGGCCCTGGGTGGGGGGGAGGCAGGCAAGGCCAGGGCTCTGCCCTGGACCCGCTAAGGGCTTAGCCCTTAGAACCCTTTAGTTTTAGGTGAGAGGAGGGCTATCCAGGCCAGATCCGCGTCACGTCCGCGGCAGCGCCC
>NZ_JBMFGY010000121.1:0-5109 GCF_049977125.1 Acidiphilium sp.
CCGCCGGGATCCCCCCCGGCGGTTCAGATTGAGTGCTTTGCCGGGGCTTGAACGAATGCGGCTATGATGAGCCAGACGAGTCCGAGGACGGCACAGGTCAGAAATACCGCAACGCTGCCTCCTAGGTCCGCCGCGATGCCACCAACCGCGCCGCCAGCGAACAGCCCAATCGATTGGGCGGTGTTATAGACCCCCAGCGCGCGGCCTTTGCGGGATGGTGGTGCCGTGCGCGAGACGAGCGAAGGTAACAGCGCTTCCAAAAGGTTGAAGCCCACGAAGAACACGAACAGCGCACACACCAGAGCCACGATATCGTGGTATCCGGCAGCGAATCCGATCATGGCGAGTCCCATCAACGCGACCGCCCCGATAAAGCCATGCCTCAAATAACCGCGCGTTTCGGCCCAAATGATTCCGGGGATCGCCACGATGAATGACAGGATGGCGACCGGCAGATAGACGATCCAGTTATTCTCGATCGGGATGCCGGCATCGTTTACCAGCGCAAGCGGCAAGGCCAAAAACAGCGCGACCTGCATGAAGTTCAGGGCGAAGATCGAAAAGTCCAGGCGGAGCAGTGCGGGAGTAAAAAGGCTTGTATGTGGCACGGCACTCGTCATCGCGGCATCCGGGTGCGCGGGCTCGGAGGCCCCCATCTTCACATCGGGTACCACGAACTTCACAACGAAGACCGCCCCGATCGCAAGCACGCCGGTGAGCAGGAACATACCCGGCACCGAAATCGAGCGATACAGCAATGGTCCGGCCACGAGGGCGATGATAAAACTCAAGCCGATCATCATACCAACGAAGGCCATCGCCCGGGTGCGATTTTCCGGTCGGGTCGAATCAGCGATCATCGCGGAGATCGCCGCCGAGATCGCACCCGCCCCCTGGATCGCTCTGCCCACAATGATCATGGGCAAGGTGTGCGAGAAGCCGGCAATGAATGAGCCGAGCGCAAACACTGCCAGCCCCGCGATCATCACTGGCTTGCGGCCATACCGATCACTGGCGATACCCAGAGGAATTTGCAGGCAGGCTTGAGTGAAGCCGTAGATACCCAGCGCGAGGCCGACCAGGAAGCGGTCATGCCCATCCGGCAGCGTTTTCGCGTAGATCGAGAACACGGGAAGAATCAGAAACAAGCCGAGCATTCTCAGCCCGTAAATCGAGGCCAGACTATAACTCGCCCGCTGTTCGAGCTTTGTCATCGGGTTCGAGCGACGTTTTGTTCTGGTCTTTGATGTTGTCGGGGACATCGAAACAATCCTACCAAGTAAGCGAGTTTAGTGCCGGCTCTGCGCAATGCAGAGCGGATATCACAAATCTGCCTAGCTGTCGGATTTACGGCCTCATGATACGAAACTACGCAATTTACGACGTATTGCCAGTCACGAATCGGTGTCCCGGATGCTTGTATTCTCTATTCCGGACTAACGCCTGCCGTATTCGGTTGATCGACCGGCTTATGTTCGACGACGCGAAGGAACTGATGTGCCATGGCGTGATAAACAGGTTCCTTGCAGACCAATCGCGACGCCATCGTGCCAAGGATCGCGGCGATGCCAACAGGGACAGTCATGGCTGGGTTGCTGGTCATCTCGATTACGATCGCGGTTGCGGTCAGTGGCGATTGAACCACGCCCGAAAAATAGCCTGCCATCCCCACCATCGCGAACGCAGCCACTGGGGCGCCCGGCACGAGATGGCTGAATATCGTCCCAACACCTACGCCCACGGCCAGTGACGGAGCAAAAATGCCTCCCGGAATACCCGAGAGATAGGAAACGAGTGTCGCAAGGAACTTAAGCGGCGCGAAATCGAATGGCGGCAGCACGCCCTTGGTCAACGCCTCACGCGCCTCGCCGTAGCTCGCATCGAAGATCTGTCCGTGTGAAATCAGGCCAAGTCCTGCCAGCACAAAGCCGCACAGCAACGCGAAACCAACAGGGTGATCCTTTGCAAGACGGTTGACCGGTCCTGGCATGAACCGCGCCGGCGTAACCAGCACCTGTGCAAATGCACCACCCATGACGCCACCGATCACTGCGCAGAGTGGGACGAGCATCCAGATCAGCCCCAACGGCAATTTGGCTCGAGAGAAGCCAAAATAGGGCTGGTAACCGAGGAGAAGCAGAAGCGTGATGCCGCTGGCAAAGGCAGCGAGGATGATCGAGCGTGCCAGACGATCGTCAAAGCTGCCGGCCATCTCCTCGATGGCGAACAAAATGCCGGCGACCGGCGCGTTGAACGCGCAGGTAATGCCCGCCGCACCACCGGCCAGAATCAATAAGCGTTGCAGGGCTTGGCTACGTTCCAATCCGAATCGGCCAAAGATGTTCATCACAACACAGCCGATCTGTACGGTCGGGCCTTCTTTGCCGATCGAGGCTCCCGCCGCGAAGCCGGCAAGGGTCAGTAGAAATTTACCCACGGCGATGCGGACCGATAGCACGGTGTCGACGTCGGTCGGGTTCTCCATCGACATCGCGGCCATTGCTTGTGGGATGCCCGATCCTTGCGCGCCGGGAAATACCCTGCGGGTCAGGAACACAATACCGGCCAACCCGATTGGGCACAGCAGAAGCGTCAGCCACAGCCGGTGGGTGGTGAGATGGGCGAAGAGGGCACTGGCGCGCACAACTCCGATTCCAAACGCAATCGAAATCAGCCCGGTGAGAATCGCGGCTAGAACAAAGATCAGATTTCGTTTCACCGCTTGCACTGCGAATGGTCTCCTTCGAGAAAAAATGTTCAAAAAATTCGCGCGCGATGCAAGGTCGGGCCAGAGGAAGCATTGACCATTAACGTGATCGAGGGCGGAGCCAAGTCAGCTGCGGCTGGTAGGATCATATAGCTGGTTCGGAGCTGGCAACTCTGGCGACGGGTTCGGAAAATGGCGCAGCGTGTTCGCCCTTCGATCAGAGTATTTCCCTGATTTTATGGGCAAGCGCATGAAGATGCGGATGCGCGTCCCCGAGGTTGTTTATGATCGCCAGTGCCTCACCGTGCGGTCCGAACAGATACACCGCACCACTATGCTGGATGGCCGATACCGGATCAGGTGAGCCAGCGCCCGTCGGCGCCTTGAAATAGACCCCGTACCGTTTGGCGAAGGCATTGAGTTCGGTCGGCGTGCCATAGAGACCATCAATAAAGGGCGGCGGCCCAAATTTAGCGAGATAGTTCTTCAGACGCTTTGGCGTGTCGTATTCAAGATCGACCGTGACAAACAGGAATCTGGTCCGCGATCTGTCCGCACCGAGCATGCCAAACAGGCGGGCGGCATTCAATGTCGTCAGCGGGCAGGTGTCGGTGCACCGGGTGAATCCAAAATAAACGATGACGACGTCACCACGATAAGCACTGGCGGACACGACCTTGTTGTCAGAGACACGCTTCATCTTGAAGGCCAGATGAGGGAGATGCCCATGCACATCGATAATGCCGGGAATACTGGCGGCATTGGCCCCTTGTACGGGGAAACCGACCTTCTCCGCCCACGCGCTCACCGGCAGGGCGGCGAGTGTAGCCGACACACCAACAAACGCGCCGAGGCGCCGGCGACCCATGGCGTTATGAATATCCCTCATGGCGTCGGTATCCTCGGAGAAAGGCTGGCAATATAAGCAGTGACTGCCGCACGTTGGGCCATATCGAGATGACGCGCAATTGTGGACATTTTTGAGTGATCCCCGTGGTTTGCGGCTTCCGCGGCAAGATCGTCCATGAGATCAGCAGCCGATCTGCCGCGCAGTGAGGGTATGCGCTTTGCTGCATCGCCTGAGAAAGAGATGCCGTGGCAGGATGCGCACGCCCCTACGTCTGGCCGGAGACCGTGCACTGCGATGTCCTGTCCATTTGGAGGCCAATTCGCTGCAGATGCGAAGCTCATGAAGGAAACCACCAACAAAGTTCCAATGAAATATCGCATCAAGACACGCACGATCCCTCCGCTCAGCTAAATGTGTCCACAGTGCATGACCAACCGCATTTGCACCGACCGTGCGGCGTGATGCCTGCTCCCACGGTAAAATGGTCGGCTTGGCCCAGTGTGAACATGCAGCGTGTGGCAGTGTAGATCACGGAGTGCGCGTCAGTCGACCTATGACCCACGACAGCCAGCAGACGCGCGGCAAACACGGTTTCCACCTGCTCATCCCCCCAACCGCGGCGATCTGCTTCGGCCCGGCGCGCCATCACCCGCCCGAAAAGCGCCATCCGCGCAACTGGGAAACCGTCCGATCAGTTTGACCGAGGCGTCTTGCTCCGTCGCCCGGGCACACCACCAAGTCATGACGTCCACCCGATATTGATCGACAAACACATCGAACACAGCCGGCGTCCGGTCAGGATCAAGCCCGATCGTCTCGTCAAGCCTGACCCCGGTACTGGCAGCGGCAAACCCGCATAGCCGATCGAGGTCGATATGCGTGTCGTCGAACCCATACAGGCCGGCGATCAGGCCCCGCAACATGCCGGAATACGGCGTGTGCCGGTCCCGCCCAATCACAGTGACGTGCACATCCGCCAGACGATCAACTCCGAAGCGCCGCAGCACCTCGACATGGCTGTGTCCGCCACCGATCAACACGAGACGCCGGTTGACCGGTGAACGGGTAACCGTCAAGAGTGGTTCATCTTAGCGGCAGGCACAAGCTTGCGGAAAATCGCCTGCTGCTTCGCATTCAGCGCCGCATAAGCCTTGAGATGATAGGGAACCATCGCCATTCCGACGTCGGTTTGGGCCTTACCGACCGCTTCAATATCCGCAGAGATCTGGTGCAAGTCGGGATCCAGCTGCGCCGCGTCCTTTTGATATTGGGCATACTTGGCCTTCAAGGTTGCCACGGTCGATTGCGCAGCACCGACCATGCCCATGGTCAGTGCCTTTTCTTCCTTGATCTGCGCTGGCGTCAGCTCAAGCTGTTTTGCATGACCCAACACCCAGGCTGGACCGGGATGATGGGCGCGGAACATCATCGGGAAGCCGAGCGAATGCGCGCGGAAGTAGGGCTTCCATGACGCACCCATCGCAGGTCCAGATTGCGCCATCGTTGTGGCATATGCCGCAGGTGCGACGGTCACGAGAGCAATCGCTGCGGG
>NZ_JBMFGY010000121.1:5209-8903 GCF_049977125.1 Acidiphilium sp.
CCATCGTTGTGGCATATGCCGCAGGTGCGACGGTCACGAGAGCAATCGCTGCGGGGACGATCAGGTGGTGAAGCTTCATGCCAGATTCTCCTTGAGTTCGAGGGCCGGAACGATACCGGCTCCTTGCACTGTTCGGATCGAACCGATCTTATGTTACAGTCGTCGAATATAACAAAGTCGTAAGCTTTGCAGACGTCGGTCGCCAGAAAAGATCTTATCCTGTTTGCCCAAAAGCACTTCCGGCATGGCGCGGCTCGAGACGTATCAAGCGTGAGGTTTCAACGGCAGCCTGACGGTGTTTCACCGCGGCGCGATAATTAGGGTCCCGGACCATGGCGACAAACGCGGCGACCGAGGGATATTCGGCAATGAACACCGCATCCCAGCGCTCGGTTGCCGGCCCGATCAGGGTTTGCTCGAACCGACCGAGCCAAACCTGCCGACCACCGACCCGGATAAATATCGGGCCGCTCTCACAGGCATAGGCCCGATACGCATCGGCGCCGGAAATCTCCCGCCCGTCCGGATACGCCGCACGGACCCGAAAACGGACGAGGTTGAGCATGTGGATCGCGCCATCGCGCGATAATGACTGAAATGCTGCGAATTGATCTCGGGTCGGATCGATAAACTGCTCCGTCGCCTCGGCCTCCTGCGCGGTGTCGGTCATATGGCACTCTCCTCTTGCGCTGAACCTTGCTGATCATCCAACCACCGTGCCAGTACGGGCACGATCCGCTGTTTGACCTGAAACCCTGCGGTCAATAGAGCATAATCCGAATTACGGCCGTTCCCGGCAATCAGAGTCGGAAAGCCAGTTACGCCGGTCTGCTGGCTGATCTGGAAATCCCGCTCGGTCTCCTTGACGAGTTCGTCATCGGTAAAATGTGCCGCAAATGCCGCCGGATCGAAACCTGCCTCGCTGACGATGGTCGCCAACACGGGAGGGGCGGTGATATCGCGGTTCTCCCCATAAAATGCGTGATGCAGGCGGTCGAGCAGGCCGAGCGCCGCCTCTGAAGATTGCCGCCGCGCCCACACGACAGCACGACAGGCCGGTTCAGTGTCGTAAACAAAGCCGTCCCGCTCGAAGAACGCATAATCAAAGACCTGGCCGGAGGCTTCGTGGACATGGTCCCAATGCGCCCGCGTGCGGGTTTTGGCGGCATCATCCATCGGAGTGGTGGTCCCGGGGCGCAAACCGCCAAGAATCAGACGGATCGGCAGGCGATGGCCGAATTCGGCCCGAATGGCCTCGATCACCGGCGCAAACCCATAGCACCACGAACACATCGGATCGGCAAAATAGACGAGATGGGGCTGATTCATCGGCGCTCCTGGTCGAACCTTGCTCCGGCCCGAAAGACTGGGATTGTATTATAACGATCGATATATTATATAATCCCGTATGATGCAACAGAGCGTTCACAGCCCATGCCTCGCCCCCGCACGCTGACCGATGAGATCGTGCTCGATCGCGCCGTCGGCGTGTTCTGGCGACACGGTTATGCCGATGCGTCGTTGCGTGATCTCACCTCGGCAACCGGGCTGAGCGCAGCATCGCTCTATCATCGCTATCGTGACAAGGATGGTCTGTTCACAGCAGTACTGGATCGATACGCGCAGCAGGGTTTGACGTCGCGGCTGGCCAGATTAACCGCGATAGCCGACCCCCTCGCCGCGATCCGGCAATTTTTTGATGAGATCATCGATCTCTCAGTGAACGATCCCGATCGCCTCGGGTGCCTACTCGTCAATTCGGTTCTCGACGGCGGCAGAATGTCGCAGGCGGCACGGACTACGGCGCGGACACGTCTTGGCGAGGTCGAAACGTTTTTTCGAATCCAACTGGAGACTGCGAGGGATCAGGGATCCACTCATCCCGGGCTCGAACCTGCAATTATGGCAGAAATTCTGCTGGCAACCGTGCTTGCAATTCGTGTTTTGGCTCGCCTTGCGCCCGAACGCGACCGGTTGGAGCGTCTCGTCGCCCATGCGTTGACGTCCGTTTCCCTCTCAATCCCGGCACCGAAGTGAACTGATCTCGTAGCGCCGATGGTCGGCACGCGGTGCCATGATCCAATCGAAAGGAGCCTTGCTTATGGACAAAACACAAAAACTACATCCCGGTCAGAATTTCTCACCACTGCAGTTCAAGCGCATCGATGGTCCCGATTATCAGTTCGGTGGTAGCGGTACTTGGCAGGCCCTGTTCGTCTATCGCGGCAAACATTGCCCAATCTGCAAAGGCTATCTCGGCAAGATCAAGCAGCTTCTTGAAAAATTCGAGACCCTGGGCGTGAATGTCGTAGCTTTGTCAGCCGATAGCGAAGCTCAGACACGGGAAACCTTCGATGCCGTCAAGCCGAATTTTCCGCTGTTGTACGGCATCGATGTACCGATGATGCAGGAACTCGGGCTCTATATATCCGAACCGCGTTCGGCCACCGAAACCGATCATCCCTTTCCCGAACCCGGGCTGTTTGTCGTCAACCCGGCAGGATCACTTCAGATCATCGATATCTCGAATGCCCCGTTCACCCGACCCGATCTCGACGTGCTGCTGGGTGGCCTCGAATTCGTGATCGCCAATGCTTATCCGATCCGGGGCACCCATCGATGAGCCAGCTCGCCGGTATCAAAGCCTGTGTGTTCGATGCCTATGGCACCCTGTTCGATTTCACCTCCGCAGTCGCGCGGTGCGCCGATATCCCCGAGGCGAAACGCGCCGCTCTGGGAGCGATTTGGCGGGACAAGCAGATCCAGTACACGCTCCTGCGCAGCCTGCAGCACCGCTACGCCGATTTCGAGCAGGTGACCGCCGAGGCGCTGGATTACGCACTCGACAGCACCGGGTTGGCCGATGCGGGGCACCGCGCTCATCTGCTCGACCTGTACCGGATCGTGTCAGTCTATCCTGAAGTACCGGCGATGTTGAAAGCCCTGAAGGCAGCCGGACTGTCCACCGCCATCCTGTCCAACGGCACCTCCGCGATGCTCAAGCCGGCGATCGAGCACGCCGAGATCGGTGCCCAGCTCGATCATGTGTTGTCGGTCGAGACCGTCGGCGTCTTCAAGCCGGCACCCGAAGTATATCAACTCGCGGCCGATCGTCTGGGCCTGCCACGCGAGGCGATCTGTTTCGTGTCGTCGAATGGCTGGGACGCCTACGGCGCCGCGGCGTTCGGCTTTCAGGTTGCCTGGTGCAACCGTACCAACCAACCGGCAGAGCGGCTTCCTGGGCAGCCGATCATCGTGCTCAAGACCCTGTCGACACTCGTTGGCCACTTGGCCTCCGGCTGATCGCGGCGTCAGTCGACCATGTTCTGAAGTTCCGCCAGCGCCGCGACAATGTCGATCACGCGCGACGAGGTGATTTCCAGCGCCCGGTCCTCCAACGCGTCATCGTCCTTGTGGGTGTGGCGCCAGGCCTCGATCGTCACGTCCCGCTCGATCAGCAGATCGGCGATATCGGTCGCGAACAGGGTGAACAGGGCGTCGACGCATCGGCTGGCCGGCGCCTGATCGGTCAGGCGATAGTCGCTTGCATACCGAACGGCCTGGGACGCCGGGATGAAATCATCGCCGGTGACCCAGCGATTGGTGGTGAACAGGCTGGTCGGGCGGCCGAACCGATCTAGCGCGATCGCGATCAGATGATGGATCGGCGCGTCGTCACGCCGCCCTTCCGGCC